>JAICMB010000096.1 GCA_025929455.1 Bryobacteraceae bacterium
CGCGCACGGCAACCCGCGGCGCGCGGGACAGCGCCTTGGCCGCGCAGTAGCGCGCACGGTTGCGGGCGGCGTTCTGAACGTGCAATATCCTTCCGTCCACCACATCGCGCGCTCCTTCGGTCCGGGCTTCCGGCTTCACCACTGGAGCGGCATGGGGATATTGGTCCCTCCGTCTTACCTGGAGCGGTGGGCGAGCCGATTTCCAGCGGCGACAAAAATCCTCGCGGCCGTAGACGCACGGATCGGCGGCATGCCCGTAGTTCGACGCATGGCCGACTCCGTGCTGCTGGAATTCGAACGCGTTCGCGAAACCGATGCGGCTATCTGAACGCGCGCGCAAAGCCGTCCGGCAAGTGCTCCTGGGCGCCGATACCTTCCCGCAGCAATGCATCGTAGGCATGCGCGAGCCGCAGAGCGAAATCGCCGTCGAGTTACACGGCGCGGGCGCTACTCTCGACGTGACGGAGAGCCACATGCTGGCGTGCGCCGCTCCTTTCACTATCGCGATCGGCATGACGCCTGGCCTGAAACAGCAGGTCGCAGCGGCGCGGCGTTTATCGCTGCAATTGAGCGAGCGCGGCGGAACGCGGCGGCTCCTGGGCAAGCTTGAGCTGCGGCTTGGCTTCGTTTATTCGGTGGGCTCGCGGGCAGTTTGTTGTTTTTCGGTCGCCGGGTGCACAAATCGTTGCGTTCCGCGGGTCCGGCTGTGGGGCAATTACCTGCACTGGGCATACGTGCGGTGGCGCCGTCCTCCGGACGTCCGTATCACCGCGCGTGATGGTCGGGCCATGGCCGTGTTTTTCATTTGCCCCCGTCCGGTGGTGCTGGTGAGCGCCGGCGGCAACATTTTTCCGATGAACCTCATGGGCGATCTGGGCGGCGGTGTGTTTGGCTTCGCTCTGAACAGAACCAGAACCGCGGCATCCGTTGTGAAGCACGCGGGCCGTATCGCGATCAGCACCGTGCCCGTCGAACAAGCGGCCACCGCCCGCGCGCTGGGCGGCAACCACTGGCGCGAAAGCATCGACTGGAGCGCCCTGCCCTTCGCCACGGAGCCGTCCGCGGCGTTCGGCATTCGCGTCCCCTCATTCGCAGTGAACGTGCGGGAAATCGAGATTTCCGAGGCCCACGACCTGGGCAGCCATACGTTCTTCATCGCACGCATCGTTCACGATCAGAAGCGCGCCACCTCGGACCAGTTCTTTATGATCCACGGCCTGTATCAGGCGTGGCGGCACAAGCACCTGAGGCTTCACGCCGCCGCAAGCGAGTGTGCCATGTGACTACCCGAATGCCGCACCTCAAACTGTTGAATTCGCTTTACTTTCAAGGATATATCCTGCTACGCTGAGCATTCGTAATGCGAACAGTAGACCTGATCCACCGCAAGCGGGACGGCGAAGAACTCTCCCCGGAAGAGATACGGTACTTCGTCGACGGCTACACGCGCGGCGACATTCCCGATTATCAGATGTCAAGTTTTCTGATGGCCGTGTTCTTTACGGGAATGTCGGACCGGGAGGTTACGACGCTAACGGACGTCATGACGAACTCCGGCGAACTCGTCGATCTCTCGTCGGTGTCCGGCATGAAGGTCGACAAGCATTCGACGGGCGGTGTAGGCGATAAGACCAGCCTCATCTCGGCTCCGCTGGCGGCAGCGGCGGGCGCGGTGGTGCCGATGATCAGTGGCCGCGCGCTGGGCCACACCGGCGGCACGCTCGACAAACTCGAATCCATTCCGGGCTTCCGCACGGATTTGACGATCGACGAATTTCGCGAGCAGCTCAGTAACCTCGGCCTGGCGTTTATCGGGCAAAGCCCGCAGGTCACGCCCGCCGACGGCAAGCTGTACTCGCTGCGCGACGCGACCGCAACCGTTGAATCGATTCCGCTGATCGCTTCTTCCATCATGTCGAAGAAGCTCGCGACGGGCCTCGATGCCATCGTGCTCGATGTGAAGGTGGGTGCGGGCGCCTTCATGAAGAAGCAGGTGGACGCGCGCCGGCTGGCGCAGATGATGGTAGGCATCGGGCGGCGCATGGACAAGCGCGTACAGGCGCTGATTACCGACATGAATCAGCCGCTCGGGTACGCCATCGGCAACGCGCTCGAGATCATGGAGGTGTCGCAGACGTTGCAGAATGCCGGACCTACAGATCTCACGCGCCTCTCGCTCGAACTCGCCGCGCGCATGATCTACATGGCGAAGGTCACGAAGACGCTCGATGAAGCGCGCGAGGCGGCGCAGGCCAAGCTGCTGGACGGCTCGGGCTATCGCAAATTCAAACAGGTCATTCAAGCGCAGGCCGGCAACCCGCAGGTGCTCGACCGCTTCGACCTGCTGCCCAATGCGACGGGCATGCGCGAGATCACCTCGCCGCGTGCGGGCTACGTCAGCCAGATCAATGCCGAGTACATCGGCCTGGCGTCGGCGATGATCGGGGCGGGACGCGATACCAAGGACGACACCATCGATCCCGCCGTAGGCGTCATTCTCGAAGTCAAGGTCGGCCACAAGATCGACGCCGGCGGCGTGCTGTGCCGCTTGTACTATACTGCCGAGGACCGCGTTGAGGATGCGGCGCAGATGGTGGAGGACGCGTTCCGCATCTCCGGGCAAGCGCCGGATGAGCGCGAGTTAATTCTCGAAGTTGTCGGATAGGTTCAGCTATGTATTCGGGGGCCAACGCCACGGTTTTTGTATCGAACCTGGATGAGGCGGTGCGCTTTTATCACGAAGCGCTGGGTTTGAAGCTGCTGTACCGCTTCGGCGATCATTTCGCGGCGGTGCAAGCGCCCGGCGGGTTCACGATCGGGCTGCATCCCGCTTCACCGGAGGGGCCCGCGGGCGTCCGGGGCTCAATCGAAATCGGACTTGAGTTGGACGAACCGCTCACCTCCGTTCAGGCGGCGCTCGAATCGCGCGGCATGAAGTTCACCGCTGCGCCGCGCGAAGGCAAAGCGGGAACCGCGCTGCACTTCGAAGATCCCGACGGCAACCGGCTGTATCTGTTCGAACCCAAGTGGAGCCACATCCGCCAGGGTGAGGGTGAATACCCCGGCGCCCCCAGCCGCTAACGAATGTTCACGTACACCGTGGGACAGGCAGTCTTTGCTGCCTGTCCTTCCAGGGCGGCACGCTAGCGGATGCAGCGCTTCACAGGCCTGCTCGGCATCGCCGCCATCATCCTCGTTTCGTTCTTATTCTCAAAACACAAGCGCGCGGTGCGCGGGCGCATCATCCTCTGGGGCCTCAGCCTGCAGTTTCTCTTCGCCTTTCTCGTCCTGCGCACGCCCTTCGGCATAGCCTTCCGCGCCGCAAGCGCCGGCGTCAATGCGCTGCTCGGCTACTCCGCCGCCGGCAGCCGCTTCGTTTTCGGCGATAAGCTGGGCGCGCCTTCAAATGAATTCGGCGTAGTGTTCGCGTTCCAAGTCCTACCGCTGATCATTTTCATTTCGAGCCTGTTCGCAATCCTGTACTACTTCGGCATCATGCAGGCGTTCGTGCGCGCGATGGCGATCCTGATGCAGCGCTTCATGGGCGTCAGCGGCGCGGAATCGACCTCCGTGGCCGCTAGCATTTTCATGGGCCAGACCGAAGCCCCGCTCACCATCCGTCCGTTCCTCGAAGGCATGACGGAGTCGGAGTTGTTCACCATCATGACCAGCGGAATGGCGCACGTCTCGGGCGCGGTAATGGGCGCGTACGTCCTAATGGCGCACGTCTCGATCGAGCATCTGCTCACGGCCGTCATCATGACCGCGCCCGCTACGATCATGCTCGCCAAGATGCTGATCCCGGAAACGGGCACGCCGCAGACCGCCGGGTTCGTGCGCATCCAGGTAGAGAAGCCCGGAGTGAACCTCATCGATGCCGCCGCGCGCGGGGCGGGCGATGGCTTGAATCTCGCGCTGAACGTGGCGGCTATGCTGATCGCGTTCCTGGCGCTGATTGCTCTCGCGAACGGCATTCTAGGCCTCATAGGCACGTCGCTGCAGCACTTGTGCGGATACGTATTCTCACCGGTTGCGTGGCTGTTGGGCGTGAGCTGGCATGATTGCCAATCGATCGGGAACCTGCTGGGAATCCGGCTCATTCTGAACGAATTCATCGCGTTTCAGGAGCTCGGCGCCATGCGCGCGCACCTCGATCCGCGCTCGTTCGTGATCGCGACGTATGCGTTGTGCGGGTTTGCAAACCTCAGCTCCATCGCGATACAAATCGGCGGCATCGGCGGACTCGCGCCCACGCGCAAGTCGGACCTCGCACGTCTCGGCCTGCGCGCCGTGGCCGCCGGAACCATGGCGAACTTTCTTTCCGCCTGCATCGCAGGCATACTGCTATATTGATCGACTCCGCCGTCCGATTCCTCAACGATCGCCTCGCCATCCGGCCGCGCATCGGGGTTGTGCTCGGTAGCGGCCTCGGCGCGTTCGCCGAGGAACTGTCCGACGCGAGCGCTATTCCTTACGAAACGATTCCGGGCTGGCCGCGATCGACGGCCGTGGGCCACGCGGGCAGCTTGTTCGTAGGCATCTGTGACACGGTGCCGGTCGCGGTCTTGTCGGGCCGCTGTCATTTGTATGAAGGCTACACGCCCGCGCAGGTGACGTTCGGCGTACGTGTGCTCGCGCGCTTGGGCGTGCACTCCGTGGTGCTCACCAACGCCGCGGGCGGAATCAATTCCGCGTACAAGCAAGGCGGCCTGGTGCTCATCTCCGATCACATCAATCTGCAGGGGAGCAATCCGCTGACGGGGCCGAATGACGACGCGTGCGGCCCGCGGTTTCCCGACATGACCGACGCGTACACTTCCACCTACCGCGCTGTTGCGCGCGAGGTCGCCCAGCAGCTTGGCCTCGATGTGCCCGAAGGCGTGTACGCCGCCGTCGCGGGACCGAGCTACGAAACGCCCGCGGAGATTCGCTACCTGCGCGCGATTGGCGCGGACCTGGTGGGCATGTCCACGGTGCCGGAAGTGATCGTCGCGAACTGGATGGGGCTGGGCGTCGTGGCGATTTCCTGCGTCACCAACATGGCCGCCGGACTCGGGCCGGGCAAACTGGACCACGCCGAAGTGCTGGCGACGGGCGAGCGTGTCCGCGGAACACTGGTGCGTTTCCTGCGCGAGTTGCTGCCGCGAATCGACGTGGCGCATGGATAAGCTACTGGCTGCAGCCATTGCGGCGCGCGAAAATGCGCACGCGCCGTTTTCGAATTTTAAAGTGGGCGCGGCCATCGAGTGCGCGGACGGGCGCATCTACTCCGGCTGCAATATAGAAAACGCCAGTTACGGCCTGACCGTCTGCGCCGAACGCGTCGCCATCTGGAAAGCGATGAGCGAGGGCGCGCGCGATTTTCGCCGCATGGCGGTGGCCGCCGACACGGACGTGCTCACGCCGCCCTGCGGCGCGTGCCGGCAAATCCTGTGGGAGTTCGCAGGCGACATTGAAGTGGTCCTAACCAATCTCGCCGGCCGCACGCAAACGCACCGCATGCGCGATCTTCTACCGAGCCCCTTCGATGCTTCGTTTATTAAGTAGCCTGCTGCTGTTCGCCGCCGCCCTCTTCGGCGCGCAGGTGGACGCGATTTACACGGCGCGATACGTCGTCACGATGGACGCCTCCCGGCGGCTTATCGAGAACGGCGCGGTCGCGGTGCGTGGCGATTCCATCGTCGCCGTGGGCACGCTTTCCGATATCGAACGCGATTATCAGGCGAAGCAGCGCCTCGACCGGCCCGACGCCATTTTGATGCCCGGCCTCATCAACACGCACACGCACGCGGCCATGTCGCTGCTGCGAGGCATTGCAGACGACGTCGCGCTGCAGGAATGGCTCGAAAAGTACATCTTCCCCGCCGAAGCAAAAAACGTCTCGCCCGATTTCGTTCTGTGGGGGACGCGGCTGGCGTGTCTCGAAATGATGCTTTCGGGCACGACCACGTTTGTAGACATGTACTATTTCGAGGACCGTGCCGCCGCTGCAACGAAAGAAGCGGGCATGCGCGGCGTGCTGGGCGAGACGATCATCGGGTTTCCCGTTCCCGATGCGAAAACACCGGCGGCCTCGCTGCGCTTTACCGAACGGTTTATCCAGCAGTACCGCCGCGATCCGCTCATCACACCGGCCGTCGCGCCGCACGCGCTATACACGAACTCCGATGCGGACCTGCGCGCGTGCCGCCGTCTCGCGAATAAATACGATGTCCCGCTGGTGATTCACCTCTCGGAGACGAAGCGCGAAAACGACGAGAATCGCGCCAAACGCGGCATGAGCCCTACGCGGACGCTCGACGCGCTCGGCGTGTTGGACGGACGCACCGTCGCGGCGCACGGCGTCTGGCTCGATGACGCCGATATTCGCATTCTGAAAACCAAGGGCACGGGAGTGGCGCACTGCCCAAGCAGCAATATGAAACTCGCGAGCGGGATCGCACCGGTGCTGAAAATGCTCGCGGCCGGTTTGAACGTGGGTCTCGGCACCGATGGTCCGGCGGGGAGCAATAACGATTTCGACCTGATGGAGGAAATGAACCTCGCCTCCGATTTGCAGAAGGTCGCGAGCGGCGATCCGCGCGTCCTGCCTGCGTATCAAGCCATCGAAATGGCGACCATTGCGGGTGCGCGAGCCATCGGACTCGACAAACAAATCGGATCGCTCGAGCCCGGCAAGCGCGCCGACTTCATCACTCTGCGTCTCGACCGGCCGCACGCGGTTCCCATGTACAACGTCTATTCGCAGATCGTGTACGCGTTAAAAGGTTCCGACGTGCAAGATGTCGTCGTGAACGGCAAAATCATCGTGCGCGACGGCCGCTCACTCACGCTCGACGCGCCCGCCATTCTCGCGAAAGCGAAAGATTACCGCGCGCGCGTTGCGGCGTCGCTGCGCTGAGCGGCTACTATAGTCACGATGCGCGCGGTGCTCTGGATTGCGGTGGCGTTCGCTACGGCGCTGAACGCGGCCGGCATCGCCGAAAAGACCGCCGGCATGACGGCGCTGCCCGGCTACTTCCCGCTGTACTGGGACGCGCACGCGGGTAAGCTGTGGCTTGAGATCAATAAGCTCAACACCGAATTTCTGTACTTGAATTCGCTGCCCGCGGGCATGGGCTCGAACGACATCGGCCTCGATCGCGGACAGATCGGCGACTCGCACATCGTGCGTTTCGAGCGCTCCGGTCCGAAGGTGCTGCTGGTTCAGCCGAACTATCGCTATCGCGCGCTCACGGATAATCCCGTCGAGCGCGAGGCCGTAGAGGAGTCGTTCGCGCAATCGGTGCTGTGGGGCTTCGATGTGGCGGCGGAGGACGGCGGTCGCGTGCTGGTCGATGCAACGAATTTCTTTTTGCGCGACGTGCACGGCGTATCGCAGATTCTGGCGCGGCAAAAGCAAGGCACGTATCATCTCGATCTTTCACGCAGCGCTTTCTATCTGCCGCGCACGAAGAATTTCCCGAAGAACACGGAAGTTGAAGTCACGCTGACGCTCACGGGCGAAAACCCCGGTCGCTTTGTCGAGGACGTCACGCCCTGGCCCGAAGCGATCACGGTGCGCGAGCATCATTCGTTTATCGAACTGCCCGGACCTGGGTACGAGCCGCGCCTGTTCGATCCGCGCGCCGGATTGCTTGGAATCGAGTTTGCGAACTACACCGCGCCGCTCGGCGAGCCTGTCGCGACGCGCTACATCGAACGCCACCGCCTAATCAAGCGCGACCCCAAAGCCGCGGTGAGCGAACCCGTGCGGCCGCTCGTGTATTACCTCGATGCCGCCGCACCGGAGCCCGTGCGCTCGGCGCTGCTCGACGGCGCGCGCTGGTGGACGCACGCGTTCGAGGCCGCGGGCTTTCGCAATGCCTTTCGGGTCGAGCTTCTTCCCGCGGATGCCGACCCCATGGACATCCGCTACAACGTCATTCAATGGGTGCATCGCGCGACACGCGGCTGGTCCTACGGCGCGACAATTTCCGACCCGCGCACCGGCGAGATTATAAAGGGTCAAGTGACGCTGGGATCGTTGCGCATGCGGCAGGACTATCTCATTGCCGAGGGTCTGCTCGCGCCATATCAAGAAGGGAAGCCCGCTGATCCGCGCATGCGCGAGATGGCGCTGGCGCGGCTGCGGCAGCTTGCGGCGCATGAAGTAGGGCACACGCTGGGGCTCGCGCATAATTTCGCGGCCAGCGTGCACGGGCAGGGCACGTCCGTCATGGATTATCCGCCGCCATATGTCACGCTTGACGCCAACGGCGCGATCGATCTGTCGCACGCGTATGCGGTGGGCACGGGCGAGTGGGACGACACGGCCATCCGCTGGGGTTACGGCGATTCCACGCCCGCCGAGCGTGACGCCCTGCTCGCAAACGCGACTGCGCGCGGGCTGGTGTTTTTATCCGACGAAGACGCGCGGCCCGCGGGAAGCGCCAGTCCCATCGCGCATCTATGGGACGCAGGATCCGATCCCGCGGCGGAACTAAATCGCGTTCTGACCGTGCGTGCGGCCGCGCTGCGCAACTTCGGCCCTGCGAATATCCGCTTTCACGCGCCCATGGCGACGCTCCAAGACGTGCTCGTGCCCGTCTACCTGATCCACCGCTATCAGACGCAAGCCGCGGCCAAAGTGCTCGGCGGCGAATACTACACTTACGCCGTGCGCGGCGGTAGCGGACGTCCGACAGCACCGGTGCCGGCACAGCAGCAGCGTGCCGCGCTCGATGCATTGCTGAAAACGATCGACCCCGCGACCCTCACGCTTCCGGCGAACATCGTCGCGCTGATTCCTCCGCCGCCCGTCGGGTACGCGCGCACCCGTGAGGATTTTCGTAACCGCACCGGTCCGACATTCGATCCCGTAGGCGCCGCCGACTCGGCTGCCAACATCACGCTCCCGCTTATCTTCAACCGCGAGCGCATGGCGCGCCTCGCGCAGCAGCATGCGGTTGACGGCAGCATGCCAGGCGCGTGGGACACCATCGATCGCGTGTTGAAAGCGACGTGGTACGCACCGGCGCTGAGCGGCGCGCAAGGCTCGGTGCAGCGGGCGATCGCGCCCGTTGCGTTGTACTACCTGATGCAGCTTGTGCGTGACACTGCAGCGCCGGCGGATGTTCGCGCGGTTGCCTGGAACAGACTGCACGAACTGCGGCGCACGCTCGCCAACGCCACCGGCAATCCGGAATGGGCCGCGCTATGCGCGTACGCGGCGGGCCGCATCGAGCGCTTCGAACGCGAGCCGAAAGAAGTGACGCTGCCTGCGCCGCTCGAAGCGCCGCCGGGCCAGCCCATCGGTTCGAACGACTACTGACGATGCCGCATATCGAAACCATCGCCGTGCACGCCGGACGCCACGTCGATCCCGCGACGGGGGCCGTCACACAGCCGATCCACCTGTCGACGA
>JAICMB010000160.1 GCA_025929455.1 Bryobacteraceae bacterium
ACAGAACTCGAATCTGTGACCTCTACCGTGTCAAGGTAGCGCTCTAACCAACTGAGCTACGGGCCCTTGGGCGAAACGAACCTTCATCTTATCACGCGTGCTTTGCGCGCCCGCTACTTCAGCTTGAGGTTCAAAACCGCCATCTTGCGGCTATCGTAAACGCTCAACGTGTGGGTGCCGCTCGTGTGCCCGTCGTGGTCCGCCTTCAACTGGTAATCGACGTTGGTGCTCAGGCCCGCGAAATGGAACGCGCCGCCCTGCTGCGTGTAGAACGACCGGATCTGCAGTGTCTTCATGTCTTTCAACTGCACCACTGCGCCCGGCACCGGATGATCGGCAGCATCCGTCACGACCCCCTGCACGCTGCGCGTGTTGGGATCGTCGCTGAGCGGCTTGCGCCCTTGCGCGAATACTCCCGCGCACAGCACTATCGCCAGCAGCACCATCCACAGCGCTTTCATTTTCATGCCCTTTGCACCTCTTCCATTAATTCGATGAAGGCTGTAACGCGAAAGTTACGTCCATGCGCTCCTCGCCTTCGATCGCGATAGTCTTCTCCATCTCCGCGAAGCCCTTCGCTTTCACGTGCACGCGGTAGTGCATCGGCTCTACCGGGACACGAAACGCGAACTCGCCGCGGCGGTCCGATACGGCTTCGTGAACTTTTAGTTTAGGTGGTTTTTCACCGGGCGGAGGTTCGGGCGCGATCTTCACGTCCGCGCCGGGCAGCGCGTATCCCGTTTGCCGGAACACCGTCCCGGCCACAATGCCGTACGGCTCGGCCCTGGCGTGCTTATCCCCTGATCCCGCAGCGGAGGCGCAGACGCAGCACGCCGCGATCGCGAAAACGAGGCTAGTACTCCTCCTCTTCCTCATCCTCCTCGCCTTCGTCGTCTTCATCCTCGTCGTAGTCGAAATCCTCGTCTTCTTCGTCCTCGTCGTCGTCCGCTCCGCTTGCCACCTCGACTTCCAACGGTTCCGTGCTCGTCACCGTCAGCTCTTCGCCGCATTCGTCACACGTAAGCGTGTCGCCTACGTCGAGCTCATCGACGTCCACGTCCATTACGGCGTCGCAGTTCGGGCAGTTCACCATTTGAAGTCCCTCCAGAAATCGTGACTTAACTCTCTTCGTCCAAGGCAAGACTGCAAGGTTTTAAGACTCCGTTGTAGCATGCCCGGTTGCGCCCGGATTTCTCCCGGCGCAGCCCGCGCTATCGCTATCCCGTGCCCTTGCAACCGCCATTCAAAGCGGCGTTAGGTCAACCCCGTGTTAGACTTGCGGGTTTGAATCTAACCGCCGTCGATTACGTCATCCTGTGCCTGTACTTCGCCTTCGTACTCGGCATCGGATGGGTGGTGAAGCGGTCCGTCTCAACCAGCGAAGACTTCCTCACCTCCGGGCGTAAGGTCCCCGTCTGGATCACCAGCCTTGCGTTCATTGCCGCCAACCTCGGCGCCCAAGAGGTCATCGGCATGTGCGCTTCCGGCGCCAAATACGGCATCATGACGGCCCATTTCTACTGGATCGGGGCCGTGCCCGCCATGCTCTTCGTCGGCGTATTCATGATGCCGTTCTACTACGGCAGCCGCGCGCGCAGCGTCCCCGAGTACCTGAAACTGCGTTTCGACGAGAAAACGCGCGGGTTCAATGCCATTACGTTCGCCGTGATGACGATCTTTTCATCCGGCATATCGATGTACGCGCTCGGCCTTCTGTTTCAACTTGTCCTCGGCTGGAGCTTCACGGCTTCCGTGCTGCTGTCCGCCGCGATCGTGCTCATTTACACGCTGCTGGGCGGATTGACCAGCGCCATCTACAACGAAGTGTTGCAGTTCTTCCTCATTGTGCTGGGCTTTCTGCCGCTCGCCGTGCTGTCCACTATGCGAGCGGGCGGCTGGTCCGGCATCGTAGCGCGCATCCCGCCCGAATGGACACATTCCTGGCGTTACCTTGGCAGCGCACAGGCCAACCCCCTCGGCGTGGAAGCGTTCGGCCTGGTGTTCGGCCTCGGATTCGTACTGTCGTTCGGGTACTGGTGTACGGACTTTCTCGTCGTCCAGCGCGCCATGGCGGCCGATTCCATGTCGGCGGCCCGCCGCACACCGCTGATCGCCGCGTTTCCCAAGATGCTGATGCCGTTCGTGGTCATTCTGCCGGGAATCGCGGCACTGGCGTTGTCGAATATGGCGGTCGGGTACAAGCTGCCCGCCAACTACAACCTGGCACTCACGACCCTCATGGCGCAGTTCTATCCCACCGGCCTGATGGGCGTGGGCCTTACGGCACTGATGGCTTCGTTTATGTCGGGCATGGCCGGCAACGTCAGCGCCTTCAACACGGTTTGGACTTACGACATTTATCAGAGCTACATTCGCCCGGGCCAGCCGGACCGGCACTATTTGTGGGTCGGGCGCGTCACGACCGTCGTGGGCGTGTTGCTGTCCATCCTCACCGCGTACGTCGCCACGGCGTTCAACAACATCATGGATATGTTGCAGCTCGTCTTCAGCTTCGTCAATGCGCCGCTGTTCGCGACCTTTTTGCTGGGTATGTTCTGGAAGCGCACCACCGGTCACGGCGCGTTTTTCGGTCTCATCGCCGGCACCGCGGCTGCGGCAGTCACGCACGGGCTGACCGTTGCCGAAGGCAAAGGCGGCTGGATCGCGCCGGTGCGTCATTTCCCGTCCACTATGGCGCAGAATTTCTGGCTCGCCATTTTCGCCTGGTCGACGTGCTTCGTCCTCACGATCATCATCAGCCTGGCGACGCGCCCCAAGCCCGTCGAGGAATTACATAATCTCGTCTACGGCATCACGGACGTGCCGCACCCTGTCAAGCTGCCCTGGTACAAACGACCCGGGCCGCTCGCGGCCATTGTGGGGGTCTGCCTCATTATCTTAAACGTCCTATTTTGGTAAACCATGCACGACTTGCGCACGCCCATCGGCCTCTTTTTCGGCATTATCGGCATCATCCTTATCGTCATGGGACTCGTTGCGCCCGGAACGCGCGCGCCGCTTACCACCGCGAACGTGAACCTCTACTGTGGTATCGGCATGCTCGTGTTTGCTAGCGTGATGCTGTGGCTGGCGCGCCGGACATTCTGATCGAAGCTTTCGAGGCGCGCTTCGGCGCTACCCGGGATCTGTTCCGCGCGCCGGGGCGCGTCAACCTCATCGGCGAGCATACTGACTACAATCTCGGCCTCGTCCTGCCCATCGCGATCGATCTTGCCTGCTACGCCGCCTCGACGCCCAGCCCCGACGGCATGCTGCGGATCTATTCGCTCAACCTGGAGGAGGGTCGCGAGTGGCCCGCCGCCGCTGTCGGCGACCTTTCTCCGGCTCGCGATTGGACCGATTACTTCATCGGCGTGGCGCGCCAGATTCCGTCGCTCGAGCCGCGCAACATCATGCTGTACAGCACGGTTCCGCTCGGCTCCGGTTTAAGCTCCTCGGCATCGATGGAGGTGTCGAGCGCGCTCGCGCTCGGATGGCAGGGTGCCGATCCGCTCGACCTCGCGCGCCTGTGCCAGCGCGCGGAGAACGATTTTGTCGGCCTCCCTTCCGGCATTCTGGATCAATACGCGTCCATCTTCGGCCGCGAGGGCGCGGCGATGAAGATCGACTGCCGCACGCTCGAGAGCGAGCTGGTGTCGCTGCCCGGCGAGGTCGCCATCATCGCGGTCAACACGATGGTGAAGCACGAGCTCGGCGGATCAGCGTACCGCGACCGCGTCGCCGAATGCGCACGTGCCGTAGAGCAGATACGGGCGGGCGGGCGAGACATCGCGAGCCTGCGCGATGCCGAGGTCGACGATCTGCTGCTCGTAACCGACGAAGTCGCGCGCAAACGCGCCCGCCACGTCATCGCCGAAAACGCGCGCGTGGAGCGCTTTGCCGCCGCGTGCCGCCTCGCCGATCTCGCCACCATGGGACAGTTGTTCGTCGCTTCTCACCGCAGCCTGCAACACGAATACGAGGTGAGTTGCGCCGAGCTCGATTTTCTCGTCGACGCGGCGCTCTCTGTGCCGGGCGTGTATGGCGCGCGGATGACGGGCGGCGGCTTCGGGGGCTGCACCGTCAATCTGGTCGCTCCGGGCGCGGTTGTAACGTTCACCGACGCACTCGACACGCGCTATCGCGATCGCTTCGGGGTCGAGCCGCAGTTCTACCGCGTGGAGGCGTCCGCAGGTGCGAGCCGGCTTACGAACGGGGCACGAACGTAAACTGCTCCAGCGCGATTCTGGCGCTGCGCGTTTGCCGGAGCAGGCTCAAATGGTACGCGACCGTGATCTCGTCGAAGCGCTGGATCGCGGGAGCCGCGGGGAACGCGTAGGCGAGCACCTGTTTCACCGGAGCCAGGTCTGACGATATCGATGTGACAGGTTGGGAGCCCAGCGACTGCACGGGCCGGCCCGCGAGCGCGGTATTGGCCAGCAGAACTTCTATAGAAACGCTGCCGACGTACCGGTCGGCGTTGCTGATGGTGAGTTCGATACGGCTGCAGCAGGTGAGGTCGATGAACATTCCCAGGTTTTGGTGGGCTTGCATGACGAGCGCGCGGCCGTCGTTCGAATGAAAGCTCATGGCGTCCGCGCGGCCGTGTAGGGTATACGAAAACGCGGGCGGGCGCCGGTCGGGCCAGCGGTAAAACCAGTATGCGCCGTAAAAGGGGATGGTGAGCGGGCGCGGGTTCTTCTTCTTAAACAGGCCGGGGCCGAGCGCCGGCAGGGGAGCGATGATGCGTGTCACCGGATCGCGGTCGGGCCAGAGGATCACGCCGGGCCAGGCATCGCCGGCCGGATTGCCGGTGCTGCGCGCCTGGCGGCGCTCCGCCGTTCCGTAGCCCGGAACCCCGCGCGTCGGCGCCGGTGTGCTGCCGAAAGAGACATGCACCGGTAGTTCGCGAATCAGGAAAAGCGCGCCAAAGACGCTCAGAAGCGCGGATAGTGCAAACTGCCATTTTTTCTGCCGCCGCGGGCGGATCGGCGCCCCATAGCGCCAGGCGAGCGTCGCGGCACTGAGCGCGGCCATGCCGTTGGCAACGAAGGCATATTGTGCCGCGGCAGCGACGGCGCCGGATTGAACGAAGATAATTGCGAGCGCGGCGGGCCAGATGCGCAGCGGCTCTTCGCCGATCAGACGCACAATGTCCGGTTCCGGCTCCACGCTGATTAGACGCCGGCCGTGGGTGCGCGGTGCCCGGAAGAGCTTGCCGCGGCGCGGACGAAGGGCAGCCAGCAAGACTGGCCGCCCCACCCGGAAGTTCTGCTAACAGCCCTCGCGAGGCATGTAGTAGCGCGAAAGCCAGCGTGCGATGCCGTCCAGCCCCGGATAAAGCACGCGCTCCGTGACGCCGGCCTGGTCGAGTTTGTCGCGAATCTCCCACTTGATGCTTCGCGGCACAATGATGCGGCGCGCTATGCCGCCGTGGCGAGTGAGCCAGTCTGCAAGCGAACAGGTGGCGGTCGACATCATCGAAAACAGTGCGAACTGGTTTACAATTCGCGCGTCGAGAGAGGGCGGCTCAAGGAAGATGACGAACGGATCGGGCGACATGCTGTCGAGCTCTTCGAGGGTTCGGCAGGCCGAATCGAGCATGTCGGCCGTGAAGACATCCGCGCCCGCAATCTCGAGTTGCTCGCGCAGGCGGCCGGGCAGCAGGCGATTGCTGTCGCGATGATTCATGCACCAGATGGCGCCGTCGCGGTCATAAGTGGACATATCCTCAGTCACGAAATGCATGGCGACTAACGGCGAATAAGTCCAGTCCAGCAGACGCGTTTGCAAGCCGTGATGCTGTGCGAGCGCGAGCCAGTTCCAGATCGAATCTTCTTCCGTCACGGAAGCGTGCGCGTACTTCCGGAAATTGCGCAGGATGTGCGATTCGAGGCGCGCCACGTCGGGGTAGGCGCGCGCGGACCGCGCCAGGCTGGTGCTGAGATCGGCGGCGGAGTCGCAAATGCCGCGGTACACAAGGGACGCGCGGAACCGGCCGATGGCAGGGTCCCACGAATTGGCGTACAACTTGTCGATGAGGTCCAGCCAGTTTTCGGCGGTTACTTCCGGCACTCCGTCAAGCATCATTGGAGGGACGCGGCGGCGGGCGGGGGTGTAACGGGCTCAACGTAAATGCCTAGCACTGCGTCAAGATGAAAGACGGTATGCGCCTCTTTGCCGCTTTGTTGGGAATGGCGATCGTGTGCTGGCCGGCTTCGGCGGGCAGCCTGCCGGGTAGACGCGCGCCGGTGATCGTGGAGTTGTTCACCAGCGAAGGGTGCTCGAGTTGTCCGCCCGCGGACGCGGTGCTGGCGCGTCTCGACCGCGACCAACCCGTCGCGAGCGCGCGTATTATCGCCATCGCCGAGCACGTCGACTACTGGGATCACCTCGGCTGGCGCGACCCGTTTTCCTCGGCGCAGTACAGCGCGCGGCAGAACGAGTACGCGCTGGCGATGCATGCGCCGGATATATACACCCCGCAGATGGTCGTCAACGGCGGCGCGGCATTCCTCGGGGCGGACCTCGACAAAGCGCGTGTAGAGATCGCGCGCGCGGCACGGGAGCGCGCCGCCGACATCGAGCTGTCGGCAGCGCCGCGCGACGGCGGATTCGTAGGGCTGGTGGTGCACGTATCCGGGATCCGCCGGGCGGTGCGAAAAGATGCGGACGTGTATCTGGCCGTGACCGAGGATCACGTTCATTCGCGCGTTGCGGCGGGCGAGAACGCCGGCCGCAGGCTGGATCACGTGGCGCTGGCGCGCAGTTTCGGCCGCATCGGGACCATTGACCCGGAAGCGTCCGATAACGCCGCGCTTACTGAAACGCTGCGACTGCCGAAAGAGTGGAAGCGGGCGGACCTGCACGTCATTGTTTTCGCGCAGGATCGCGCGACGCGCCGGGTAGTGGGCGCGGGGATCACGACATTGCCGCACGCCGACGAATAGCGCCGCGCCTCAGCTACCGCAGCACTTTTTGTATTTCTTGCCGCTGCCGCAGGGACACGGATCGTTGCGGCCCGGTTTGTTCGCGCCGGATACCGCGAGCGGGGCGGCCGGGACTTCCTCGTGCTCATGGACGTGAGAATGTTCCGCCGCGTGGTGATCGGATGCGTCTTCGAACACCGGCTCGAGGCCGTGCATCATGAGCCGCTGATCGAGCGCGTCCTGGACGAGCTCGCGCTCGCCCTCGTCGAATCCCCCGGCCAGATCTTCGATCTTTCGCAACAGCGCGCGCATGCGTCCACGCGTTACATCTCCGGGACTG
>JAICMB010000560.1 GCA_025929455.1 Bryobacteraceae bacterium
CATCGATGGCCGCCGCCAGTTGTCCCGGCTTGGCCGTCACGAACAGCAAATTTTCCTTCGCGTTCGGCATCATCTTGCGCATCGTGAAATACGGCATCAGAACGCGCTCGTCTTCCTGTCCCGGAAACGACGCCGCGGGCCTTTTCAGCACGCCGATAATCTCCAACTCGTGCCCGTCCACCGTGATCTTCTTGCCGATGGGATCTTCGCCCGACATGAGCTGCCGCGGGACGTCCTCGCCGATTACAACCACCGGCATATGATGCAGGTCATCGAACTCGCCGAAGAAGCGGCCGGACAGCATCTCGGCGTTGCCGCTATTCATATAGCTCGATTCCGTGCCGGCCAGGTCGGGCTGGTACAGATCGTTACTCTTGAAGCGCACGGTGTGGATCTGCGGGCCGCGTATCGTAGTGCTGAACGGCAGCAGATATGCGCTGGCATTCATGACATTGGGGCAGCGCTCCGCGACCGCGCGCGCGTCCTCGTACGTCAGCGGACGGCGCTGCAGTTCCTCGGGTGTGCGGCGGGAGGTCTGAAACCCGATCGGAAATTTGAACACGATCGCGGTGTTCGCGCCCATGCTCCTGACGACGTTCGTGATGGCGCCGTCCAGCCCCGCGATGATCGACCCCACGCCGATGATGGTGCCCGTTCCGATGATCACGCCCAGCACGGTAAGAAACGAGCGCATCTTGTGCGACCACACCGTTTCCAAAGCGAGCCGCACGGTCGGGAAAAACGTGCCGTGACTGCGCAGTTTCATTGTTCCGCCCGCAATGCTTCGATCGGATCGAGCTTCGACGCCTGCTGCGCCGGATAAATCCCGAAGAAGAGTCCCACAATTGTCGAGAGTCCGACGCCGATAATCACCGCCATAATTGGTACCGACATCGGAACCGGCGTGAATGAGCGTATCAACACGGCGAGTGCCCACGCCACGACAACGCCGACCAAGCCGCCAATCCCGGCGAGCATTGCCGACTCCACCAAAAACTGGTTCAGGATATCGGAGCGGCGTGCGCCGACGGATTTCCGGATGCCGATCTCGTGCGTGCGCTCCGTCACCACGGCCAGCATGATGTTCATGATCACCACGCCGCCCACCACCATGAACACAGAAACCACCGCCACCGCCGTTGCCGCGATCGCGCCCGTCAGGCTGTTCCAGGCCGATACCAGCGAATCAGACGAGACGATCGAAAAATTATCGTCCTGGTTCGGGCGCTCGTGCCGGTAGGCGCGCAGCAGCATGCGAATCTCGTCCTGCGCGCGCTCCAGGTAGTTCTGATTAACGGCCTGCGCCGCGAAACTGATCCCCTGCCGCGAGCCGTACATTTTGAAGTACGTCCCGATCGGAATATCGACGAAGCCGTCCTGCGATTGGCCGAACACGCTGCCCTTCGCCTTGGCGACACCGATCACCGTGAACGGGCGTCCGTCGATCTTGATCTCTTTGCCGGTCGCGTCGCCGCCACCGAACAGCTTGTCGCAAACATCGGAGCCAATCACCGCCACCGCGGCGTGCTTATAGTCCTCGATTTCGCTCAGGTAGCGCCCGTTCGCGATCTGCGTATTGTTGAGCACGCCCCAATTCGCCGTGCCGCCGGTCAGGCTGATGTCGGTGAGCGATTGGCCGTTGGCCGCCACGATGACGTTGCGGTTTGCGCGCATGCCGATCTCGCGCACCATGGTGGCGTTGTTTTTCAGGAACTCGTACTCGTCCGGCTTCATCTCCGGATTCTTCTTCTGCAGTTCCAGAAATTTCTTGGGATCGAAGTTGCCGATGAACGCCATCCGCACCACGCGGAAGCCGTCCGCGCCCATGCTGGAGGCGTTCTGCGCGATATAGACGTCCATGCCGCGGATCATGGACATGACCGCGATCAGGGTGGTGGTGGCGAGAATGATGCCCAGCAGCGTCAGGAAGCTGCGCAGTTTACTGGACCGCAGCGAATCGGCGGCTACTGCCGCGGCTTCGCGAAAAGACGCACCTTGGGCCATCTACTTTAGCCTACGAACGCCGGCTGAATTTTGTTCCGGGATTCCTGTATCCATTGTACCAGCACGCCGTTGCGCCAAAGCCTTGGTTTTACACGTGAAATGAAGCCCAAATGGCCGCGCGCCCGATCCCAATCGAACGACTGAACCTCTGTCATACTGATAGGCGCCATGCCACTCCGCGGAGCAGTTTGCTGCGGACTCCTGATTTGTACGCTTGCTGCCGGTATGCCGGATGAACTGCGGCGCGCGCGGGCGCTCGAGGCCGAGCACGATGCTGCCGGTGCGCTCCGAGTACTACAAAGCGCACCGCGTCAATCTGCCTCTACAGAGGACGAAATCGGGTTCCTGCTCGCCGCCATGAACCGGCGCACCGAGGCTGTGCCGCACTTTCTACGCGCGCTTCAACTCGATCCCGCTTTCGCCCCGGCTCATTATCATCTCGGTGTGGCGTACTGGCTCGATCAAGACTCTCTGCGAGCCATCGCGGAACTGGAAGCGGCGGTCCGGTTGCGCCCGAGCGACGGAGAATACCGTTACCGGCTCGGCGCGGGTTACGACGCGATTGGCCGGCACCACGATGCCATTCGGGAGCTTTCGGCGGCTTCCACAGCACAGCCGTCCAATGCGGCCATCTGGAACGCGCTCGGTCTTGCGCGTCAAAATTCCGGCGACTACGAGGGAGCGGCCAGCGAATACAACCGCGCCGTGCAGTTGAACCCGCGCAACGTCGACTTTCGGAACAACTTGGGCATCGCTCTGGTAAATACGCGCCGCGCGGAGGAGGCTCTAGCGCAATTCCATCAGGTTCTGCAGATCGATCCCGCGAACACCATGGCTCAAATCAATATCGGTTTCGCATACCTGCAGAAAGCCGAGCTCGACAAAGCCGTGGCGCAGTATCGCTCGATTTTGGCCGACCATCCGGATTTGCCTGTTGCCCACTACAATCTCGGCCTGGCACTCAAACAGAAGGACGAGCTCGAAGCAGCCCGGCCGGAACTCGAGCGTGCGCTCGCGCTCGATCCGCACATGGCGGAAGCGCATTACACGCTCGGCATCGTCGATTGGCAATCGGGCGCGTTCGATGCGGCCGCGGCGCACATGC
>JAICMB010000232.1 GCA_025929455.1 Bryobacteraceae bacterium
GCACCGCGGCATGCGCGGCGTGCATTTTGGAGACGATATCGAGCGTGCGGGAGGTGTAGGCGCTCGACTCCATGTCGATCTCGACGCGCGTGCCGATGCCGCTCGCACGTTTTACGAGCGCGTCCACGTTGGCGATGCAGGCGGATTCGGAGAAGTCTAAGCCGAACTGTGTGAGCTTGATCGAGACGGTGGAGGGCAGCTGGGCGGCCGCAACGCGGTCGAGCGCCTGCAGGTAGGTTTCGAGGCAGCGCTTCGCTTCGACAAGGGACGTGACGTTCTCGCCAAGGTAATCAATGGAGCTTTGGATGCCTTCGCCGCGCAGACGCTCGAGCACGCGCAGTTCCTGTTCGAGCGAGTGCCCCGCGACAAAGCGGGAGGTGATGCGGTCCGCAATGGGCGATGTTTCCACCCAGTGCCGGAGCGCGCCGTTCTGTGATAGCGACAGCAGTACGCTGCGTAGCACCTGCATTCAGGATATCGTGCATGCCTGGCCCGGTTGACAGTTTCCCGGCATTGTGAAAACATTGCCGACAAGATCACCGTTGGGGGTTCTCACACGATGGTTCGTTCCATTGCGATAGGAGTAGTGTTCTGCTCTGCATTGATGCTGCTCGCACAAGCGCCGACGGGCGACATCGCGGGTATCGTTTATGATCCGAGCGGCGCGGTTCTGGCAAAGGCGCCGGTCACGATTACGGATAAAGGCACGCGACTCGAACGGTCTGTCACGACCAACGAGAACGGATATTTCGCGGCCGGCTCGTTGTCAGCCGGTGTTTACGCGGTGCGCGTTTCGGCGCCGGGGTTCCGGACGATCGAACGCGATGCGACGGTTGCGACCGGCGCTGTCACGACCGTCGATTTGCATCTTGAAATGGGCGAGACCAGGGAAGTGGTGCACGTGGAGTCCGTCGCGCCGCAGATCGAGTATGAGCGCCACACCATCGATGGCGTGGTCACACGGCAGCAGATACAGAACCTGCCGTTGAACGGGCGGAGCTTTCTGCAACTCGCGTTTCTCGAGCCCGGCGTTACGGTATCGGCGAACAATCAGGGACAGTACAACCGCGCGTTCGACGTTTCGGTATTGGGCGGCGATTCGAGCACTACCCGCATCACGGTTGACGGTGCGATCATCAACGATCCGGTGGACGGCGGCACGGAGCAGAACTTCTCGCAGGAGATCGTGCAGGAATTTCAGGTCTCGTCGGTGAATTTCGATCTTTCGACCGGGATCGCGGCAGGCGGCGCCGTGAACGTTGTCACGCGATCCGGGAGCAACCAATTTCACGGCAGTGGGTACTTCTTTTTCCGCGATCACAATATGTCGGCGTATCCGGCGCTGCAGCGCGATCCGAATAACCCGGACCCGTTCTTCGCGCGCCGGCAGCCCGGTTTTTGGCTAGGCGGCCCTATCAAAAAGGACCGGCTGTTTTTCTTCACGAATTATGAACACAACAATCAACGCGGCGTGTTCAGCACCATACCGAGCGATCCGACGTTCCGGAATCTGGGAACCGTGAGCACGAGCCCATACAACGGTAACCAGGTGAGCGCCCGTCTCGACTACCGCATCACCGACCGGCACAGTGCGTTTGTGCGGTATTCGCATGACGGCAACAATTCGTTTGCGCCGCGCGGCAGCGGGCTTCCGTCAACGTGGGTGTCGAATACGAACTGGGCTGACAGCGGAGTGCTTTCACTCATCAGCGCATTCACGTCGAATCTTGTGAACGAAGCACGTTTCTCGGAGACGTTCTGGCGCAATAACAACACCATTCCGACGGCGGCGCAGTGCCCGGATTGCCTCGGGCTAGGCGGTCCGCATATTTCGATCGAAGGTACCGGGTTCAGCATCGGCAATCAGACGAACACACCGCAGTCGCGGCTGTTACGGCGCTATATCTACGCGGACAATGTTACGCTCCAGCACGGCAATCATCGGTTCAAGTTCGGCGGTGAGTGGGAGTATCAGTACGGCGTCGGAACTTATACGGTCGACTCACCCGCGGATGTAACGTTGTTCTCGCCCGCGGAGGTAATGCAGTTCGCACCGGCGCTGGTTCCATTTCTGCCCAAGAGTTTCAATTCGATGACAGACATCCTTCGTTTGCCGCTAAAGAGTTTCAGCTTCGGTCTGGGCGATATCAATCAGCCGCCACCATTTCAGCGCGGCAACGCGGATCATAACAACCGGTTCCATTTCTACTGGCAGGATTCGTGGAAGCTGAAGCCACGATTCACGTTGAACTATGGGCTCGGCTACTCCTATGAAAGTAACCTGCTGAATCACGACCTCGTGAAGCCGCGGTGGCTGACACCGCTGGTCGGAGCGAATGGCCTGGGGAACGAGTATCACGCACCGTTGCACTTTTCTCCGATGCTCGGCTTCGCATGGGCAGTTACTAAGGACAACAAGACGGTGGTGCGCGGCGGGGCCGGAATTTACTACGACACGATCGATCTGGAGCTGCGGCTGATTGAGCGCGCTTATATCGGACCGCTCGGCGCCGGGTACGTCGTACTTCCGGGATCGCTGATTCCGAATCCGATTCCCGGCATTCCCGGCGTGAAGCAGGGGACGCCGCTGGAATTCAATGCGCCGACCGCATTCTCGGGTAACGCACTGATGGCGATTTTGCCCGCTGTACGTGCCACTACGGCGGGGCAGTTACATATCAATCCCAACAACAAGGATCTGTCAGTTACAACCATCGACCTGTTCAAGACTGGAACGGAATTGTTCGCGCGCGATTTCGTGCCGCCGTATGCGCAGCACGCGAGTATCGGAATTCAGCGGCAGGTCACGTCGGACTTTACGATCAGCGCCGATTTTGTGTACCGCCATTTTCTGCATCAGACGCTGCGCGATCTCGATGTAAATCGGTATGACCGCTTTGTCAACGGCCAGCGTACACCGGTGATTCCGGTTTGTCCGGCCGCGCTGACGCTGGCGCCAGGCGCGCCGTGTTCGAATGGGGCGGTTGAGGAGATTTTCAGCGGCGGGCGTACCACTTACAAGGCGCTGCTCCTAAAAGGCGATAAACGGTTCGCGCGCCGGTATCAGATGCAGGTGTCGTATGCGTATCAGGACCAGCGTGGCATCAATGGCATCTACAACCTGGATAACTGGTTTGAATACACGGGACCGCAGGGCCCCAAGAGCATTCTGAACGTTTCGGGGATGGTAGATCTGCCGTGGAAGTTTCAGGTCTCGTTTATCTCTACTTACAGCAGCCGGAGTGCCTTTCAACCAGTCATCCCGGGTGTGGACTTGACCGGCAGCGGCATTTCCGGGTTCCCGTTGCCGGGGATGGGCGGGGAGCTTTTTAATGCTGGACTGGGAAAGGGTGACCTGGTGCGGCTGGTCAATCAGTACAACCAGAGTTATGCGGGAAAGCCGGGACCCAATCCGTCGCAGACGTTTCCGCTCGTGACGCTGCCGGCGAATTACGATTTTGGACGGAACTTCAACTCACAAGACGTGCGGCTTACGAAGTTCTTCCGCTGGGCAGAGCGGTATGAACTGCAGGTTTTTGTGGAGGGATTCAATGTGTTTAATGTTGCGAACCTGGGGGGATACAGCAATAATCTACTGAATCCGGCGTTTGGCGAGCCTACCTCGCGCGCGGGGAACATTTTTGGGACGGGCGGGCCGCGGGCGTTCCAGGTGGGGTCGCGGTTTTCGTTTTGAGGAGGGCGGAGGCGGCTGAGGAGTGGCCAACGGTCGGAGCCGGGCATAGGCTACAAGGACTTCGGCGGTGGCTCTTGTGCGGACGAGGGCCGATTCACAATCAGCCGTAGGTTGACAACCTGCCCCACCACGTGGCGGGAAGTCCTCAGGAGACCCGCTGACGGTACGCGGCGGGAAGGAGGTCGAGCGTGCGGTATTTCGCGGTGCTGGCGGGCGTGCTGATGTTTGTGCCGGTGCGCGGCCAGGCTGTGCATCCGTTGACCGGGCGGCACATTGCACCGGTGATGAGCGCGGCGGGTGCGGACTGGTTGGACCGCGGTGATCGCGAGCAGGAAGAGCAACCCGAGCGCGCCCTGGACCTGATCGGCATCCGACCCGGCATGGCGGTGGCGGATGTCGGTGCGGGCACAGGTTACATGAGCCTGCGGATTGCGAGGCGCACCGGGCCGTCAGGCCGTGTGTACGCGAACGACATACAGCCGGAGATGCTGGAAAAGCTGAGCGCGAACGCGCGTGCGGCGGGCCTTTCAAATATCGAGACGGTGGCCGGCGGCGAAACCGATGCGAAGCTACCGGCCGGGCGTATGGATGTGGTGCTGCTGGTGGACGTGTATCACGAGTTTGCGCGGCCGCAAGAAATGCTGCGGAGCATCCGGCGCTCGCTCAAGCGCGATGGCCGTCTGGTGCTGCTCGAATATAAGAAAGAGGACCCCTCGGTGCCGATCCGGCCGGACCACAAGATGAGCGTCCGCGAAGCGAAGATCGAAGTGGAAGCGGAAGGGTTTCAGCTCGACAAAGTGATTGACGCGCTGCCACGGCAACACATCCTGTTTTTCAAAAAGAACTAATACGGGGTTGGGAAGGTTTTGGACATGTGGTCGTGCCAGGTGAGCGATTCCTCGTCGACCAGCGCCCATGCGATTCCCAGTCCGGCGGCGAACAGTCCGAGAACGCCGCATCCCATGCGCCAGAAGCGCTCGCGGCGCGTCGGCGGGCGTCCGTCGAAATTGACGACGCGCATGCGCACGGCGCGCATGCCGGCGGTATCTCCGTTCGCGATGCACCACATGGCGCGGTAGAGCAGCGCAATGAGCGCGGCCGCGGCCACGAAGAACGGAATGGTCTGTTTGAGGAGGATAAACTCGCCACCCGCTATGTGAAACACGGCCGCAAACAGGCCGGCGCCGAGTGCGATCATGCTCGCATCGAAGGCGGCGGCCATAACGCGATGCGTGGGCGTGGCCACGGGCTCATCGCACAGTTCGCTGCCGGCGCACGGGCTGGCATGCGGTAACGGCAGCGGGTTGAAATCGAGCCGGCTCTGGCCGGGGATTTCGCGGGGAGTTCTGGCGCGGCGCGGCGCTTCGGAGCGGCGCGGGTTGCGCGCGCGGACCGGTTGCGGAGCGATGGTTTCAAACGGGACGACGCGGGGCAGGTCTCGCGGAAACAGCGAGCGCTGCAACGCCGGCCGCGCGGCCGAGCCGGAAGGGTCACCTCCGGCCAGCACCTCGGGACGGGCGCGTTCGCGGACGCGCTCCTGCGGGGCTTCGTGCTCTTCCATGCGCAAGGCGGGCGCAGTGGCATGGGTGTTGACGGGATAGGTGCGCGCCGCGGCATCCAGTCTGCGTCCACAGCGATGGCAGCGGTGGTCGTCGTCGCCGTTGGTGGCGCGGCAAAATCGGCAGGTCATGTCTCGCTCACAGCTCCCGTCGCCGCGATCGATCGAGCGCGACTTTCATTTTGCGGCGGTGTTCATCACCATGTTACGGTTTACGGTTGAGAAAGCACCCCCCGCCCGAAGTTCCTGCGCAGGAAGGCTTACCGCAACAGAGCCTTGCTTTCGTTCATAACATATTTGGGCAAAAATGTCACGGGAAAAATTTGCGCGCGGCCGTGCTGGCGATGTTGTGGACCACCGCGGGGGCGGTCTGCTCGGCGCAAATTCAACCGCCGGTGCCCATGACTCCGCCGCCCGCGCCGGCCGCGCCGATCGCAAATCCCGCGCAGCAACTGCATGCTCCGCGCCCGAACGCGCCGCCGTCGGGAATCGTGCGCATCGATGCGGAAACGGAGGTGTCCGAGGGTTCGGTGCGGCGTCTGCGCGGCTCCGTGAAGCTCGAAACCGAAGACATGGTGCTCGAAGCCGATGCTGTCGATTACGACGAATCCAGCGGCGATGC
>JAICMB010000530.1 GCA_025929455.1 Bryobacteraceae bacterium
GAATGCGGCGGCCGGCAGGGCAGCCAGCAAGACTGGCTGCCCTACGGGTTCAAAAGGGCCGGTAGCACTTGCGCGCGGGGTTGCACTCATAATCGTCGACGATTTGGCCGTCGGGGCCGGTGCACCGCTGCGTCTTCTGGCACCAGAACAGGCCGTCGCCGGAATGGGGGACCGTGGGGTCCCATTCCGCTTCGATGTACATGCCTTTCCAGCGCAGAAGTTCGCAGCGGTCGTCGTCTAGCGGTGTCAGAGAAGATCGTTCGCCGGGCATACTACTTCCGAAGACGCTCAGGCCTTGCCGCTGGCCGTGGCGAGAGCGCGTTTGACCGCGACGCGGGTGAGCTGCACCTTGTAGCCGTTGTCCTTTAAGGGTTGGGCGCCTTTGACGGCCGCTTCGGCCGCCTGCTCGATGACGTTATCATTCAGCGCCTTGCCGTTGAGCACGACTTCGGCTTCGTGTGCGATTACGGGCGTGGGCCCCACGTGGCCCAGCACAACGCGCGCGTGTGAGACCTTGCCGCCGGTCATGTGCATCGCTACGGAAGCGACGGACAGCGGCCAGTCGAGCGCTTCCTTCTGCCGTACTTCGTAGGTCGCGTTCTTCACGCCTGAGGCCGACGGCACGATGATCTCGGTGACGATCTCGTTCGGCTTGAGCGCGATTTCGCGCGAGTTTTCGTCTTGCGGCACGACGAAGAATTCTTCCACCGGCAACGTGCGCGTGCCGGAGGGCGATGCGATCTTCACCTGCGCATTCAGTGCGATCAGCGCCGGTCCCAGGCTGGATGCGCTCACAAAATAGGCGGGCGGCTTGGGGAAGATCGCGTGATAACGGTTATCGCCGTTCGGGACGAGGCTCTTGCCGTCTTTCATGGCGAGCAGGCCGAACCCGTTGCGGTAGAACCAGCAGCGCGGCCGCTGGCATAGATCGCCGGCGACGGTGCCCATGTTGCGAATCTGCGGGCTGGTGATGCCGAGCACGGCTGCCGTCAGGGAAGGATATTCGGAGCGCACGGCCGCGTTCGATGACAGTTCATCGAATGTAACGGCGGCGCCGATGCGCAGGCCGTGCGGTGTGCGGCCAATGCCATGCAGTTCGTGAATTTTCTTGACGTTCACGACACGCCGCGGCTTGTGAATGTACTCCTTCATGAGGCTGATCTGATCGGTTCCGCCGGCCAAAATGTCGACCTCGCCCCACTCGCCGCCGAGCAATGCGACGGCTTCCTTGACTGATGCAGGATCGGCGTATTCAAAGCTTTGCATTACGCATTCCTCCCGTTCTTCTCCAGCGCCGCAAGCACCCGCATGGGTGTCATCGGCACCATCGGCACCCGCACGCCGAGCGCATTCGCCACCGCGTTCGCGATGGCCGCGATACCCGGGATGGTGGGCGGTTCGCCAAGCCCGATTACGCCGCGTTTGTCGTTCTCAGGCCGGATATCCATGTGAACAATGATTTCGCCGATATCGCCGATACCGGCGAGCTTGTAAAACTCCATGTCGGCGTTGAGCATGCGCCCGGTCTGCTGATCCATCACGCGCTCCTCGAGCAGCGACGCGCAGATCGACATGATGCACGCTCCGTAAACCTGGCTTTCGGCGGTCTTCGGATTTACGACCAAGCCGCAATCGTGCACCGCTACGTGCCGGTTGATGCGCACGATACCGGTCTCGGTGTCCACCGAAACGTCCGACATCTGCACGCCGCCGACGCCGCCGGTGTTGAGACCTTCGCGCGGAGCATTGCGCGCCACGTTCTCGCCCATTTCGCTGATGGAGTTGACGCCCAGACGGCGGCAGGCCTGCTGCCACGTCATGCTCTTGTCGGGGTTGCCCTTCACCTGTATGCGTTGATCGACCGCTTCGAGCTGATCGGCAGGAACATTCAACGCCTGCGCGACGGCTTCAAACAGCTTGTTCAGCGCGTTCACCGTTGCTTTGCGAGTGGATGACGTGACGCCGCCGATGGTGGTGGAACCGCCGGAGGCGCCTGACTGCGGATAAGAGCTGTCGCCGATTTTCACCTTGACCGCGGAGATCGGCACGCCGTACGTTTCGGCCGCGATCATGGCGATCATGGTGCGGGTGGCGGTGCCCAGATCCTGCGAAGCGAGCTCCACCTCGACGGTGCCGTCAGGATGGATGGTTGCGCGGCATTTGCTGTCGTGTCCCGCTCCGCCCCAGGTACCGATACCCATACCCATTCCGCGCTTAATCGGACCCTTGCCCGAATCGCCGCGCTGATGCCAATTCTTTTTCCAGTCGATCATCTCGGCGGCTTTATCGATCTGGAACGCGTAGGTATCCTCGCGCGACGTATACTTCAGGTTTTTCTTGAACAGCTCTACCGGATCGAGGTTGGCCTTCGCCGCCAGATCCTCGATAGCGGAGCACGTGACGAACGAAACCTGCGGATGGTTGGGCGCGCGCCACGCGCGGGCGCTGCCGCAGTTCACCGATACCGCCGTGTGATTGATGCGGCGGTTGGGCACTTTCGTGAACACGTACGGGAACAGCGTCGCGTTCAGGTTGCCGCCGGTGAACCCGCCCGTCGACCATGTCTCCGACTGCCACGCCGTAATGGTCCCGTCCTTCTCGCCCGCCATTTTTACTTTGGCGAACACGCTCGGACGGTTGCCCGCGATCTGCAATTCCGTATCGCGGTCGAGGAACAGTTTCACGGGCCGGCCGCCGCTATCTTTCGACAGGTGCGCCGCTTCCATACCCCACACGTCGGACGGGAACTTGCTGCCGAAGCCGCCGCCCATATAGTCCATCTGTACGTGAATATTTGTGATCGGCACTTCGAGCGCGTGCCCTAGATCGCCGCCGATGCCCGATACGTTCTGCGTTGACGGCCAGTATTCGATCTTGTCGCCTTTCCACTGCACCATCTGTCCGTGCGGCTCCAGGCAGCAGTGCGTGATAACGGGGATGGCGTACTCGCCTTCGGATGTTACGGCGGCGTCTTTAAACGCCTGGTCAGGATCGCCGCTGACGACTTCGCCGAGCTTCTTGGCGCGGTTGCCGACCGCCGAGAGATTTTCCTCCCGGACTACGTGCGGCAGCACATCGTACTCGACCTTGATGGCATGCACGGCGTCGCGCGCGAGTTCTTCGGTTTCGGCCGCAACGGCTGCGATCTCCTGCCCTTCCCACTGCAGTTCGGTGCCGGCCGGCGCGATTACGCGCACCGCCGTCACGCCCTTGATGGCCTTGGCCGGCGCGATGTCGATGCTGCGA
>JAICMB010000045.1 GCA_025929455.1 Bryobacteraceae bacterium
ATATAAGCTTTGCCATCCAGCAGCAGCTTGCTTTTCCGCTTTGGCAGCAATTGCACAACATAGCAAGGCCTACCGTTAACCGTGGCCGTGCCCAGCAGCTTGAAGTCGTAGTTGGCGGTCGTGATGTACAAATCACTTTTGGTTTTGTGGCTGCTCTCGGCTTCGCCGCTTATGATTTTCTCCATTACGTGCTTCGTAAGGCCCGACGCGTTCTGCACTTTCACGATTGCGAATGTCTTGCCCGCGCCCTTCTGATACGTGAGCCGCACCGTCATCTCCGCCGGATCGCTCATGTGCGTGTTGCGCAGCGTGTATTTGCGCACCACGGTGTATTGCGGTAAGTTCGCAAGCCGCGAGGCTTCGGTTCGGGAAATGCGGCGGCCGATCTCGTCCGACGACAGGTCCGGCAATTGTGCCGCGAGCAGAGGAATGGCAGCAACTCCGGCCAGCGTTCGTACAATCGTCGAAAAAGCACTCACGAGTGGATACGGAGCACGATCAGGGCCACTTGACAACCTGCTTTCCCGCAGTGAGTTGCGCCTGTTACACCGGGGTTCCGCACGCCGGGCCCCGCATTCGTGAGTAAATAACGACATGGACAGGCGTACGTTTTTGCTTGCCGCCGCCGCGGTGCCCGCTGCCGCCGATGTCAATCCCGCCGTTCCCACTTATCGCGTTGTCACGCCGTATAAGCGGCAGGACGACGAGGGCATGCCGGGACGCTATCCCGGCAAGGTCGTGCGCACGCACTCTGGTGGGATTATCGATGAAGCTACGAACAAAGTCGATGAAGCCATGCTGCGGCGCATGTTCTCGGAGGGAATGCGCTCGCTCACCGGGGCGAAATCGGAGCGTGATGCATGGGCCGGCTTTTTCTCGCCGTCGGACGTCGTCGGTATCAAAGTGAACTGCTCGGGAGCGCCGAACATCATGTCGCGTCCCGAGGTGGTGGCCGAGATCATTCGGAACCTGAACGCGGTGGGTGTGGCGCCGGAGCGCATCTGGATTTACGAGCGCTTCCCGAGTCAGATTTTCAGCGTGCATTATGACCGCTATATACCGAAGGGCGTGAATATCCAGGCGATCGAGATGCAACGCGGCTCGATCGCGAACTACGATCCGCGCGTGTACGTCGAGGTCGATTTCTTCGGTGAGGAAGACACACGCTCCAACATGATCCGTCTGGTGACCGAACGATTTACGAAGATCATCAACGTGCCGAACATCAAGGACCACGGCGCGGCGGGCGTGACGGGCTGCCTGAAGAACATCGCGTACGGCGATTTCTCGAACGTCGCGCGCTCACACTATCGCGCGAAAACGAATACGTTGACTTACATCGGAACGCTGGCGACGGTGGAGCCGCTGCGTTCGAAGACGACCCTGCACATCATGGACGGCCTGCGCGGCGTATGGCAGGGCGGCCCGTTTGTGCTGGATCCGAGCTTCGTGTTTTACCCCAAACAGATCGTGTTCGGTACGGACCCGGTCTCGATCGACCGGCTGGAGTTGGATGTGGTGGAGAACAAGCGCAAGGCGGAAGGCGCGCTGTCCATCTGGGATCGCAATATGGCGAATATCAGTTTTCGGGATGCCAAGAACCCGCACACCAACCGTTTCATCCGTGAACCCGGGCACATCGAATACGCGTCGAAGCTCGGGCTCGGCGTTTACGATATCAACCGCATTCAGTTGAAGGAAATCAATCTGTAATGATTCTGCTCTGCGCTGCTCTGCTTCCGCTTCTTTACTGGGACCAGCCGCCGTCGAGCGCGCCGCAACTGCGGGCGGCCGGTATTGAGAGGATTGCCGTGGCGCCGTCCAGTGTCGACGCGTGGCGCGCAACGGATATTAAGGCGGAACCGTTCGAGCCGGCGAAGGCTGTGAAACTGCCGGTTCCGCATCTCGAAATGCGCCGCTTTGAAGCGGCCGCGACATCGCAGCCGTGGATCGATGAAAACGGCTGGCGGATGTTGCGCGATCGGGATGGCCGCTTCTATTACGATGTTCCGGCGCGTTCGACGGCGCTGGCGGCAGCCGAGGCGTACGTGTTTCAGGGGAACGCGTTCGTGCATACAGACCAAGACGGGCTCGCGCCGTTCTCGCGGATGGTGGCGTTCGTGCGTGCGATTCCAGAGGCGTCACGCGATCCGCTGTATAACTTCGACCTGGTGGACGATCATTCCGCCGAGATGGGTGAGGTTATCAATCTTCTGATCCGGCGCAATCTGCTGTTCCGTTTAGTGGACAAACCCGATGCTGCCGCGGCGAACACGATCACGCACTCGAAGATCGGGTCGGTGGATCCGGCGCGCGCGGCGAACATGATCCGACAGGAGATTGGAGACGATCGCCGGTTGATTCGCATATATGGGACGGAGGTGGTGATCGCGCGCCTGGAGGGGAATCGCGATCATGCGCGCCTTCATTTGTTGAATTACGCGGCACGTCCTGTGATTGGCATGCGCGTGCGAGTGCTCGGGCCTTACCGGCATGCGGCGGCGCATATTTTCGGCGTGAATGACGCTGCGGTATCGGACATCGCGACGGACGCGAAGGCCATCGAGTTCACGGTTCCGTCGATGAACGAGTACGCCGTTATCGATGTTTCGAAGTGACCGGTGCGAGCCAGTGATGTGTCCACGTCATTGCGGAATCGCTCAATGCGGCCGGAAGGGCGGGTCTGGAGTGGCCACGTCGAAGCCGGGCATGGGCTACAAGGAACTGAGTCTCGCCAGTGAACCCGGGGCATCGTGCGGCGGTGGACGAGGCGGGTTGGAAACCCGCCGCAGGCTGAAAGCCTGCCCCACCTCGGAGCGTCGGCGCGGGGAAGTTCCTTAGCAGCGCCAGACGACCCTGGCGGGACGTCGCTACGAGCAGAAACTCGGCGAAAGCACCGGCTGAAAAGAAAGAAGTTAGGTCTGAGTTTCTGGAGAGACCCGCTGCACGGCGTGGAAGCCTGCCCCACATGGCTGCGGAGCAGCAACCGTTTCGTCAGCCCCGCAAATACACGGTATCGACAGCCGGGAAGACGTCGGAATCTACGTGTATATGCTAGCTGGCGCGGAGTTGATGCACCCAGGCGCGCATGCGTTCCCAATGCGAGCCTTTCCAGTACACGCGGCTGCAATTGCGGCAGCGCAGAAAGTCGGTGTGGCGGGCGGCGACCGGAGCGGGCACGGCGTTTTTGACTGAGGCGGCCGCAGTTGGTTCCAGAACCCCGTTGCAAACCATGCAGCGCGTGAAGGGCGCGATGGCGGCGGAGATGTCGAAGCGGTGGATCACTTCGGCGGTCTGACGGCGCGGCGCGGTTTCGCGAACGAAGTAGCCGTGCGTGACGGCGGATCGTTTTAGTAAGCCCGTATCGCGGGTTAAGAGCATGCGGTGTTCGCGGCGCGAAGTTTCGGCGAGCTCGGCGTCATCCGCATGATTCGAATACAGCGTGTCGAAGCCCAGCATCCGCAGATATGCCGCCAGCCGCCCGAGGTGCGTGTCGAGCACGAAGCGCGGGTGCCGGAGCGGAGCTTCCCGCACGCGCAGTTCGCTCGAAATATCGAGAGCTTCGAACATGGGGTACACGGCGACGCGGTCGCCGTCCTGCACGAGGCGATCGAAGCCGCACGATTCGTCGTTGATCGTGATTAGCTCGACTTCGGTGTGAGGCACGCCGAGGGATTCGATGATGTCCTTAACGGTCGCCGTCGTGTAGAGCGTGCGTTCGATGGTGCGGAAGCGGTGTTGGGGTGCGAGGAAATCGTTCAGTTCGGCGTAGAACCGCAGCGCGACGTGCATCAGCCCAGGGGCAAGGTGAAGCGGAAGTCGGCGCCTTTGCCCGGCTCCGACACGACCCAGATGCGGCCGCCGTGCTTTTCGACGATGCGATGGCAAAGCGCGAGCCCGATACCGGTGCCGGGCACTTCGCGGCCGTGCAGACGAGTGAAAATGCGGAACACCTGCTCGTGATATTCCGGTGCGATACCGACACCGTTATCGCGTACGGAAAACAGCGCTGTATCCTCGCTTTCGGAACAGCCCACGTGAATGACGGGCGGGTCCGCGCCACGATATTTCATGGCATTGCCCAGCAGATTCTGAAAAAGCTGAATCATTTCCTGCTGATTCGCCGCGATTTCCGGCAGAGGATCGTGCGTAATCTGCGCGCCGCTTTCGCGAATGGCGGTGTTCAGGTTCATGATGGCCCAACTGAACACGGTTTCCAGATCGACGCGTTCGGGAGCGCGCTCAGAGATATGCAGCACGCGCGAAAACGCGAGCAGATCGTTGATCATGCCCTGCATGCGGCGGCTGCCGCCGGAAATGAAGCCCAGGTATTCGCGCGCGTCCTCATCGAGCGCACCGCCGTAGCGCCGCGCGAGGAGTTCGCAATAAGACGAAATGTTGCGCAGCGGTTCTTGCAGGTCGTGACTGGTGACGAACGCAAACTGTTGCAGATCGGCGTTGGAGCGCGCGAGTTCGCGGCGTTGTTCTTCGAGTTCCTGCTCGAAGCTCTTGCGCTGCGTAACGTCCATGGCGATGCCGCTGAAGCGCGCTGGTTTCCCGGCTTCGCCACCGGACGATAAACCTTTCGCCGCGATCCAGCGCACGGACCCGTCGGGCGCGACAACGCGGTACTCGGTGTCGTACGGGACACCCTCGTTAACCGAGCGATGAATGGCCGCGACGGTGGTTTCGCGATCCTCCGGGTGCAGCCGGTCGAGAAAGGCGCGAACAGTCATCTTTGTAAGGCGTTCCGGGAAACCTAACAGCTTCGAGGAGAGCGCGGATAAGACGAGTTGGTCCTGCTCCACCTCGTAGAACCAGACGCCCACGCCCGCCGAAAGCGTGGCTACGCGCAGCCATTCTTCGCTCTGGCGGATGCGCGCTTCCTTGTCGCGCAACTCGGCCTCGACCTGCTTGCGGCCGGTGATGTCCTGGTAGACACTCATGATGCCGGAAACGGAGCCGGAGGCGTCTCGTATCGGCGCGGTAGAAACGCTGAGGTCGACCCAGGAGCCGTCTTTGCGCGTGCGGCGGATTTCACGATCGGTGAAGCCGGCACCTTTCAGGTCCTGCTTGCGCATGGCCTGGTGCTCGTCCATTTTTTCGGCCGGTATGAAGGGCAGCGGCTTGCCTGTGACCTCCTCAGCGGTCCAGCCAAACACGCGCTCCGCGGCGCTGTTCCAGAGCGTGATTTCTCCGCGCAGCGTGAGCGCGACGATTGGCAAGGGCGATGCCTGAATGAGCGCGCTCAACACTTCGTTGGCCCTGATGACGGCTTGCTCAGCGCGCTTGCGGTCGGTTACTTCAGTCAGGTACACACTGACGCCATTTTCGGCGCGATAGCAGTGCACATCCCACCAGCGGTCACCAGCCAAGTTGGCGGTGAACAACACCGGCGAGCGCTCGTCCATAACACGGCGGAGCTGCTGCTCGAATTCGGTGCCGACGAGAATTGGGAATGCTTCCCAGATATTCTTGCCGAGCAGATATTCGCGTCCGATTCCGGTAGTCTCCATGACGCGCTCATTCACGTAAGTGAAGCGCCATTCCCGGTCGAGCATGATGAAGGACTCCGCAATGCTCTCGAGAATGCGGCCGACTTCCGTCTCGGCGCGCTCGAGCGCTTTCATGGCGAGCAATTCTTCGGTGATATCGTGCACCAGAACGGTGACCGTATCGACCGCGCCGCCGGCTTGGTGCGGGATCACATGCCACTGCAAGCGGTGCGGGCTGGCTGCGATGTCGAGGTCAATCTCCTCGGCAACTGTGCTGCCGCGTGCGATGGCGGTTTCGACAAAGCGGGTGCAACGCCCGCCGAAATCCGCCAGTTCCGCTATTTCTGAGGGCTTGCGGCCGTACACGATGTCAGAGGCGATGCCCAGCAACCGCTCGAACGCGGGGTTTGCGTACGTGAAGCGGCCCTCCGCATCGAAGCGGCACACGGCGTCCTGTAACTGCGCGCAGACCTCGAGCAGTTGGTATTCGTGTTCGTGTGTGTGTGCGCCGCGCGTGCGCGCCAGCATGGACACGACCTCGCCTCGTTGCCGCCGCGTAAGGACACTCGTATCGCGGCGACCCAGTGATCAGTTTAGTCTTTTCCGAATTATCGCACGCTATAAAGGGCGGAAATGCACGGCGCAGGAGGAGGCGGACGCCCGCACGGTAAAATAAAAGCTTCCCCGATGCAGATTGAAAAGCACTACGACCCGCGGCAATTTGAGCCGCATTGGGCCAATTGGTGGGTGGAAAGTCGCGTGTTCCAAGCCGATGCGGACCGGCCGGGACCGCGCTTTTCGATGGTGATCCCGCCCCCCAACGTGACCGGCGCGCTGCACATGGGCCACATGCTGGACCACACGATCATGGATACGGCAGCCCGCTGGCACCGCATGAAGGGCGACAACACGCTGTGGCTGCCGGGCACCGATCACGCGGGAATTTCCACGCAAATTATGGTGGAGCGGCAACTTGCCGCGGAGGGCCTCACACGGCACGACCTGGGTCGCGAAAAATTTGAAGAGCGGGTTTGGAAATGGCGGGCGCAATACGGCGGCCGCATTCTCGAGCAGATGAAAAAGATCGGCGACAGCGTGGATTGGAGCCGGCTGAAATTTACGCTCGATCCGGACCTCTCGCGCGCGGTGATCGAGGCGTTCGTGCGGCTGTACGACGCCGGGCTGATCTATCGCGGATCGTACATGGTGAACTGGTGCCCGCGGTGCCAGACGGCGATCTCCGATCTGGAAACGATTCACGAGGAGCGGCCGAGTTTCCTGTGGCACATTCGGTATCCCGTGCAGGGTGCGGATGAGTTTGTGACTGTCGCGACGACGCGTCCGGAGACGATGCTTGGCGATACGGCGGTGGCGGTGAATCCGCGCGATGAGCGCTACCGGCATCTCGAAGGCAAGCACGTGCTGCTGCCGCTGATGAAGCGCGCAATTCCGGTTATCTTCGACGAACTCGCGCAGCCGGAGTTCGGAACCGGCGTCGTGAAGGTGACGCCCGCGCATGATCCGAACGATTTAGAAGCGGGCAAACGTCATAATCTGCCGCATATACAAGTGATCGATTACAGCGCGCGCATGACGGAGCAGGCGGGCGCGTATGCCGGGCTGGACCGTCTGGAGGCGCGCAAGCGCGTCGTGGCGGATCTCGACAAACTGGGTCTGCTTGCGAAAACCGAACCGTATGCTCTTTCGATCGGTACGTGCCAGCGGTGTCATACGCCGGTTGAGCCGCTCGTGTCGACACAGTGGTTTGTGCGGACGAAGCCGCTGGCCGAACGCGCGAAGGCCGCGGTAGAAAGCGGCGCGATCCGTTTCGTGCCGGAGAACTGGAATAAGACGTACTTCCACTGGATGGACACGATCCGCGACTGGTGCATCTCGCGGCAACTCTGGTGGGGGCATCGCATTCCGGCGTGGCATTGCGCCGAGTGCGGCAAGATCACCGTCACGCGCACGGCGCCGGAGCACTGCGCGCACTGCGATTCCGAGCGCATCGAGCAGGACCCGGATGTGCTCGATACATGGTTCAGTTCGGGACTGTGGCCGTTTTCGACACTCGGCTGGCCCGAGAAGTCGAAGGATCTCGAAACATATTATCCGACGTCGCTGCTCATCACCGGCTTCGACATTCTGTTCTTCTGGGTGTCGCGCATGATCATGATGGGCCTGCAGCTAACGGGCGATGTGCCGTTTCGCGAGGTGCACATGCACGGGATGGTTCGCGATCCCGAAGGGCAAAAGATGTCGAAGATGAAGGGGAACGTGGTCGATCCGCTGGAGGTGACGAGCAAGTACGGCACCGACGCGTTCCGCATGGCGCTACTGGTGAGCGCGGGTTCGGGGTCGGACATTATCTATTCCGAAGACCGCGTGGCGGCGGCGGCCAAATTTGCGAACAAGATATGGAACGCATCGCGCTTCCTATTTCTGAATCTAGAGGCGAGCGGCGTGGAGGCGCGCATACCGGAGCCCGCACCGGCGCAGACGCTGGAGGACCGCTGGATCTGGAGCGCGTTCCATCGCGCGGCCGCGCAGGTGAGCACGGCTTTCGCGCAGCATCGGTATCATGAAGCCGCCGACACACTGTGGCATTTCTTCTGGCATGACTTCTGCGATTGGTATCTCGAGATCAAGAAGCTGCGTTTTGAGCCGGGCAGCGGCTTGACGGACGACTGGCGCAACATCTTGAACGTGTTCGGCGCTTATCTGCAACTGCTGCATCCGGTGATGCCGTTTATCACGGAGGAGCTGTGGCACAGGCTGGGCAACGAATCGTCCGTCGCGCTCACGGCGTATCCGGAAGCCGGCGCCGCGGACGAAGCCGCCGAGCGCGATATGGCAGTGTTGCAGGAGATGATCACTGCCGCGAGGACGCTGAAGGCAGATCACAAGATCGATCACAACCGGGAGATTCAAGGCGAGCTGTATTGCCGCGACGGAGCATATGGCGTGGCGCGCGCGCAATTGCCGGTGGTGGAGAAGCTCGCGAAGGTGAGGCTTGCGGTGCGTCCCGAAGCAGGCATCAAGCTGGAGGGGGCGGTGCGTTCGACGCGCGATTTTGACCTGCGGCTGGAGGCGCCCGCGGCCGATGTCGCGGCACAGCGCTTGCGTTTGGATAAAGACGTGGAGCGACTGACTACGCTTATCGCATCGCAGGACCGGCAGCTCGGCAATGAGCGTTTTCTGAGCGGCGCGCCGGCGCATATTGTGGAAGATCTGCGGCGCAAACGGGCCGAATACCAGGCGCAGCTCGATAAGAGCCGCGAGGCGCTCAGCGCGCTAGCATCCTGAGTGAGAAGTTCGCTGATTTTGGAGACTATGCGTAGTACAAGACCTCAGATTCTTCATGGGGCAGGCGTCCACGCCTGCTGCGGGTCTCGAGACCGGCTCTTCCGTTGCCCGCAGACCCGGGGCTACGCACGTCGCGTGCTGCGGGCGTCCACGCCATGTGCGGATTCCCGACGAGCCGGACCTGGAGGTCCGGCGCAGGCGTGGATGCCCGCCCCACGCTAGGGCACATGACATTCGATATCGCGCATCCGGAGGTCGTGGACGCTGTTCGCCGTGCGCTCGCGGAGGACGTCGGTGCGGGCGACGTTACGACACAGCTCTGCGTGCCGGAGGACGTTCGCGGTACCGGGCGTGTGGTGGCGCGCGAGCCGATGGTGGTGGCGGGCGCGGAGCTGTTGGCCTTGTTGTTCGACGAAGCGGACCTGCGCGCGAGGAGCGGGGCATCGGTGGGCCGCGATGCCGTGATTGCGGTGGTGCAGGGACCCGCGCGCACGCTGCTTTCACACGAGCGCGTCGCGTTGAACTTTCTGCAGCGGCTCTCGGGCATCGCAACGCTCGCGCGTAAATACGCCGATGCGGTGGCGGGCACTGGCTGCAAAGTACTCGACACGCGTAAAACAACGCCGGGCATGCGTGTCTTGGAGAAGATGGCTGGGGCCGCGGGCGGCGCGGTGAATCACCGCATGGGCCTGTACGACGCGGTGCTGATCAAGAACAACCATATTGTCGCGGCGGGCGGTGTGCGCGAAGCTCTGGAGCGCGCGGCCGGCACTTCCCTGCCCGTGGAAATAGAGGTGCGCACGCGCGCGGAACTCGATTCCGCGCTGGCCGGGGGAGCGCGGCGCTTGTTGCTGGATAACCTTACGCCGCGCGAGGCGACGGAATGGATTCGGTACATCGGCGGCCGCGCCGAGGTGGAAGTATCCGGCGGCATCACGCTTGAAAATGTGCGTGCGTACGCGGAGACCGGCGCGAACTATGTGTCGTGCGGCGCGATTACGCACTCCGCCCGCGCTGTGGATATCAATTTCCGCTTGGAGATCAATGCGTTCAACCGTGTGGGGGCGCGGCGCTGATGCGCGATGGCATGCAGTTCGATATCGACGCCCTACGCCGGGCGTTTCCACAGCGGCATATCGAATGGCACGCGAGCCTCGATTCGACGATGCGCCGTGCCGCGCGCCTGGCGGCGGACCGCTGTGCCTGCGGATCGGTGGTGGGCGCGGAGGAGCAGTTCGCCGGCCAGGGACGACTCGGCCGCGCATGGCATTCGGAACGCGCGAGCGGCGTTTATTTGTCGATCGTCTTGCGGTACAACTTTGCTCCCGCGACGCTGCCGGTTCTGACGCTCGCGCTCGGGCTGTCGGTTGCCGAAGCGATCACGAAATTGACGGGGCTCGCGTGCGATCTGCGCTGGCCCAATGACGTGCTGCTCGCATCGCGCAAATGTGCGGGTATTCTCGCGCAACTCGATGGCGCGGCCGTCATCGCGGGCATCGGCGTCAACGTGAATCACGCGGAGTTTCCCGGCGATATCGCGCAGCTCGCGACTTCGCTGCGTCTGGCGTGCGGACGTGAGGTCGCGCGCGAGCCGCTCGTTATCGAGTTGCTGCGTGCCATCGACGACTATTGCCTGCTGCTCGAACGCGGCGGGAAAAACGACATCCTGAGCGCGTTCGTGCAGGCGTCCACGTATGCCGCGGGCCGGCGCGTGACCGTGGAGGGGGGCACGGCGCCGTTGCGCGGAACGACGGCGGGCCTGGATGAGGACGGCTTTCTTCTGCTCGACGGCGACGACGGCCGGCGGCATCAGATCGTCGCGGGAGGCGTGCGCCCGTGCTTCTAGCTATCGACGCCGGCAACACGAATCTTACGATCGGTTTGTTCGAAGGCGACCGCTTGGCGTATCACTGGCGTCTGCGCTCCGTACCCGATCGCACGTCGGATGAATGGGGCATGCTGCTGCGCAACCTTTTTACGTTCTCGCGCGTGGGTAACGTGAATGTCGAGGGCGTTGTGGTAGCGAGCGTGGTCCCGCCGATTGAGTCGGCGCTGATTGAAACCTCGCGCGGGTATTTTGGCGTCGATGCGTTATCCGTAAATCACAAGGTCGATGTGGGCCTGCGCATCTGCTACGACAACCCTTCGGAGGTCGGCGCCGATCGCATCGTAAATGGAGTGGCGGCATTTAACCGGTATGGCGGCCCATGCGTGGTTGTCGACCTCGGCACCGCCATAACCTTCGACATCGTTTCCGGAAGTGCCGAATATCTCGGCGGCGTGATCTGCCCCGGTATCGGCATCGCGACGGCGGCGCTGTTCTCACGCACCGCGCGGCTGCCGATGGTCGATTTTCGCGAGCCGGAGAAGCTGATCGGTTCGAACACCGTTGAAAGCATGCAGTCCGGTCTGTATTACGGTTTTGCGGGGTTGATCGACGGAATCCTGGAGCGCTTGATCGCGCAACTCGGGCCGGATACACGGACCGTCGCAACAGGCGGCAATGCGCATCTGATCCGGCCGGCATCGCGCTATATACAGGACGTGAACGAGAATCTTACGCTCGAAGGATTGGAGCTGATATGGCGGCGTCATCGGAGCCGGTGAACCCCGCGCCCGAGGACGATAGCGCGGCGTGGCCCTCCAACTACTTCAATTACTTCACCGAGATCGAAGAGCATTTTCAGCGCGCGCGCGGCAGCGGTCTGTTTCTGCTGTCGCCACTTGACTGGGCACTGCTTGAGATGTGGAAGAACTCAGGCGTTCCGCTCGAAGCCGTGCTGCGCGGCATCGACGCCGCGTTTGAAAAATGGCGTACCAAAAAGAACCGCACGCAGCACGTGAACTCCGTCGCGTACTGCGCCCAGGCGGTCATGATGGAAGCGCAGGCCTTGGCGGGGAGCGCGGCATCCACCGAGCAGGCCCGCGATGCCGCACCTTTCGCGTTGGATGAGTTGCGCTCCTTTCTCGCGCGTAACGCCGTCGAACTGCGGCGACGCCCTGAATACGGTGAAATCGCCGGTGCTTTGGAGCGCATGGTGGAAGAAGCCGAAACGCTGTATGCCGACCTGCAGCAGACGGAGCAGCGGTTGACGGCTTTGGAAGACAAGCTGACCGCGATCGCGCGCACGGCGCGCACCGAAGAGGATCTGTTTCGCGCGCGCCGCGAACTCGACACGCAATTGCGCCCCTACCGCGGGAAAATGTCGACGGAGCAACTCGCGATGCTGGAACGCCAGTACCTGGACCGCCGCATCTTCGAAGACGCTTCGCTGCCGCGGTTGAGCCTGTTCTATCTGCGGTAAACTTGCACGTACGCGCTTCCCGCCCCCCACCCGCATGCAAGCATCAGCTACCCCCAAGGCCATTCCCCGCGGCGCGACACGCGGCGCGTGGATCGCGCTGTGGCTGCTGGTGATCTCCGTTTGCATTAACTACGTC
>JAICMB010000326.1 GCA_025929455.1 Bryobacteraceae bacterium
GCTTTGATATTGTGCGCCGCCACCGACCGGCATCTATGGTTGCTACGGGCATTGGCGTACGCCGAACTGCTCGCGGCCGGGGTTCTAGGAGAGAACCTGGCTTTGTTCTTTCTGATCGGCCTGTTTCTGCTGCTTAGCGTTGCGACGTTCACCAGCGCCGAAGTGCGCCGGTCGGCCCGACGGGCACGCTGGCGGCGTGTGGGTAACGGGTTCGGTGTAGCCGGACGCCTGGCGACTGCGTCGGCGGGCATTTCCGCACTGATCCTCCTGCTGACCGCGGCGTTGTTTTTCGTATTGCCGCGCACGGCGCGCGCCGCGTTCCAGCATTTCTCGTCCGGGCACCGGCGCCTGACGGGCTTCTCTCCGCAGATCAATCTCGGCCGCACCGGTGAGCTGATACAGGACAACACGCCCGTGATGCACGTTCGCATCGACGACCCGAGCGCTGCCGGGATGCTACTGAAATGGCGCGGCTCGGCGCTGATGGATTTCGACGGCCACCGCTGGTTCAACGCACCGTCGTCGGAAGAGACGCTGTATCCGGACTCTCGCGGCGACCTGCGCCTGGGCGAAGTGCGCGGACACGAGGGCCGGCACATTTCATATTCCGTTCACCTGCACGACAACATCAGCAACACGCTGTTTTTCGCGGGCGTTCCGGAGTATCTGCACATCGACGCGCCGATGATCATGCGAACGGCGGCGAACGGCTACCGCATTTTCTTCCCGGGCAATGGCGGCGTGAGCTATCAGGTGTTCGGTTTTCTGGAAAACGGCCCGGCGGGTGATGGCGACCTGCTCGATCCGGCGAGCCGGGAACGGTGTCTGCGATTGCCCGCGCTCGATCCGCGCATTAAGGCTCTAGCCCTGCGCCTGACGGCGGCGGCGCCCGGGCGGCCGTACATACAGGCGCTCTCGATTGAACGGTATTTGCGCACACGTTTCTCGTATACTTTGCAACTCCCCTCGCGCGAGGCGTCCGATCCGGTGGCGGATTTCCTGTTCCGCCGCAAGCGCGGCCACTGCGAATATTTCGCGTCTGCCATGGCTGTGTTGTTGCGCGACGCCGGCATTCCCGCGCGCGTGGCTACCGGGTTTGGCGACGGCATTTACAACCCGATCAGCGGATGGCAGGTGCTACGCGCCTCCGACGCGCATAGCTGGGTTGAAGCGTACATCCCGAAGCGCGGGTGGGTATCGTTCGATCCTACGCCCCCGGAAACGAGTGCCTCGGCACAGAGCGGCGCGTGGTTTCGAGTCGGCCTGTACCTCGATGCCGCGCAGACATACTGGCAGGATTGGGTGCTCGACTACAACCTCGACCGGCAGCTCACGCTAGCCGCTCGCGTTGGCGAGTCGGGCCGCAGCTTCCGGGTGAGCTGGTTCGACGACGCCGGCGCGGAGGCATTGTCATGGGGCGCACGCATCGCCGCTGCAGCCAAGCGCTTCGCGCCGCCGGTGCTGCTCGGCATCGCGATCCTGCTGATCGCGCGCGAACTGTGGCGCTGGATTCTGCGCCTGCTGCGCCACCGGCGGCGTCTCGCTGAAGCGCGGCTCGGTAAGGCGACGGCCTCCGATGCCACGCAGCTATACGACGCGTATCTGCGGGTGCTGAAACGGCGCGGGTTCGAGAAACCCGCGTGGCTGACACCCAACGAATTCGCAGCCGTCATTTCGGAGCCACACCTAGCCGCAATGGCGCAGGATTTCACGGACGCGTACAACGAGGTCCGCTTCGGTGCGCGACCGGACGCGGCGGCGCGCATGGTGCGCGCGATGGAATTGCTCGGGCAACGCTGAGCGCTCGCGCTGTTATAATTCCGTTCGCATGTTTCGAAACGTATGTGTGCTTGCGACCTGCGGTGTGGCCGCCCTTCTTTGCGGCAGCGCCACGGCAAAAGAGCGCCATTTCCTATATGTCGCGGAGCCCGGCATCCGCAACTACGTCGAGTACGGCGGGGTTGGCGTGCTGGTGTTCGATATCGATCGCGAATACCGCTTCGTGAAGCGCATCCCGACCTGGCAGACGCCGCCCGGCAAAGAGCCCGAAAACGTGAAGGGCATCGCGGCCAGTGCGGCGACGGGGCGGTTCTATGTGTCGACTTACGCGCGGATGGCGGCGTTCGACATCGCGAGCGGCCGCAAGATTTGGGACCGCGCCTATGAGAACGGTTGCGACCGCATGGCGATTTCGCCGGACGGCCGGATTCTGTACGTGCCGTCGTTCGAGGGTGCGTTTTGGCACGTGGTGGACGCGGCGACGGGCGATGTGATCAAGGACATCGAGACCAAATCGGGCTCGCACAACACGATTTATTCGCGGGACGGCGCGCATGTGTATTTGGCCGGCCTGCGCTCGCCGTACCTGTCGGTGGCGGACACACGGACGCAGACGGTGGTAAAAACGGTTGGCCCGTTTTCGAAGCCGATCCGGCCGTTTACGGTGAACGGGCGCGGCTCGCTGGTGTTCGTCAATGTGAACGCGCTGCCGGGTTTCGAAGTGGGCGATTTGACGACCGGCAAGGTGCTGTACCGCGTCGAGTTCCCGAACTATAGGCCGGGCAAGCTGAAACGCCATGGCTGCCCCAGTCACGGGATCGCGTTAACGCCGGATGAGAAGGAGCTATGGGTCGCCGATGGAGCGAACGACTCGCTGCACGTGTACGACGCCACCGTCATGCCGCCGGCTCTCAAGACGATCGTGCATCTGCGCGACTTTCCGGGCTGGGTCAGCTTCAGCATTGACGGCGCACACGCGTATGCGTCGACCGGCGAGATCATCGACACCCGGAGCAAGCGTGTGGTCGCGGCGCTGAAGGACGAAACCGGCCGTGCGGTGCAGAGCGAAAAGCTGCTGGAGATCGTGATCGACGGCGGAAAAGTGGTGCGGGCGGGGAATCAGTTCGGCGTGGGTGACGTCCGCTAGCGCGCATGTTCCCGTGCGCGCCACAACATGGACGCGGCGAGCAACGCAGCCGCCAGAGCCACGATTACCCAGGTCACGTCGCCGGCCAGCGCACTCACCGCCTGTGCACGTCCGGCGATGAACCGGCCCAGGAGCACGTAAATGACCACCCAGAGGAGTTCGCCGATTACGTCCCATAGCAAAAAACGCGGCCACGGATACCGGATCAGGCCCGATACGATGTTCACCCACGGACCGAGCGGGGTCAGCAGCCAGCGCGTGAAAAATACGCCGCCGGCGCCCCACTGACGCGCGAACGCCTCCGCGTGCGCGAGACGCGCGCGGGCGCGGTCGCCTGCATGCAATTTAGCGATCGCGGCGTCTCCGCCCCAGCGTCCGATGACGTAGCCCGCCATATCGCCGAGCACGGCGCCCGCGGTCGCGATGAATATAACCTGCGGCAGCGACCACTCGCCATCCTGAATGAAAGTGCCGCCGGCAATCAGCAGAACGGCAAGCGGGACCGGCAGCCCGACGCAGCCGGCCGCCATCACCCCAAACAGGAGAGGCAAGCCATAAGAAGCAAGCGCCGCGAGCAGATGCTCGCCGATATTCATTGCGGGGAGGGCCTCCGCGGCTGTCCGCGAAACGAAGCGATGGCCGTCCGCACGTCACCGATCAGATTGTCGACCGGACGGCCCTGGTCCCGTGCAATCCTTTCGAGCGAACGATGGCGGTGCAAGTGCTGCGCGACGCCAGCCGCGCGGTAGACGACGTCCGCGGGCACGTGCTGCGAACGCGCGACATAGTGCAGCGTCATCCAGGGCCGGACCGGCTCCGGCGATTCCGCGACACGGCGAAAGTGGCCCGCTGTGTGCCACGTCATCAGCCCGGCAACAGCCAGGCTGACCGCCAGCACTATCCATAGCAGCAGGAGCCGGGTGTGCATGAATAACCCATATCACGGGCTTAAACCCTCTATGATCGGCTCGGTGTGGCAAAATGTCGCAAATGAGCCGCACACTGCAGACCGCCTCAAGTACAAACGGCGTGCTACGCGTGTACATCGAGACGTTGCGCCAGATTGACTGGCAAGCCCTGAAGGCTCAATCCGGGTACGATGACGCGGTTGAACGGCCGCCAAACGACCCTCGTGATCCGTGGTGCTACATGATCGCTGATGACCGTGATATTGGCGCCGAGGTCCAGTTCTTTGACGAGTGTGCTCGCTTAACGGCGATCATTCAGCGGCACTGCGCAGAAACCTGGTCCGCAGAGGTTTTTTATTATCCGCCAGCTCAATCGAGTTGCTTATACCACTGGTCCTCGACTTTGGGCACCCTGCACCCGCACAAAACGCTGACGTGGTCTGACCGACTGCAGAAGTGGATCTAATGATGGGGGTCGCTCTTATCGCTCGATCGTGCCGGGCAGGCAGCAAACTGCCCGCCCGACTGTAAAGCTCATTAGATGTTCTGTAGCGCGCGGCGAATCACCCCCTGCACGGCCGGCTGCCGCGAGATCTGCGCGGCGACGTCCAGTCCCGGCAGCACCGACGGCATCAGCATGTAAATCGACCCGATCGGATCGCTGCTTAGCGCCGCGGCACGGATCTGATTCCGGAACGTAGCGATGTTCACCTCCATCGCGTTCTGGCCGACCAGCTTGCCGCACAGGTTCACCGGTGCGTCCTGCCAGCCCCACGCGCGGAGCTCGGATTCCGGTATCAGCGTGTTCTGCGTCGTCCGGATATAGCGCTCGGTAAATGTCAGCCCGAGCGCGCCCGCCAGCTCATAATTGAAGCGGTCC
>JAICMB010000237.1 GCA_025929455.1 Bryobacteraceae bacterium
CACGAGCCGGGATGTCTGTTCGCTCTCGCCGGGATATTGGACCAGCGCCTGACGGACCATCTCGACGCCGCCTTCAAAGTCCGGCTGGACTGCGTGGACGCCGATTTTGCGCAGCTCCGTTACGTAGCGTGGCAGACCCGCGCGCGCGATGATCACGACGCTCGGGTTGAGTTGACGCGCGCGCTGAATCGTCAATTGCACGGTGTTGTGGTCGGGAACGGTCAGCAGGAGGATGCGCGCGGTCTGAATTTGCGCTGCGTTGAGAACGTGTTCGCCCGTGATGTCGCCCCAGACTGCGGACACTCCGTTCGCCGCGGCAATATCGCTGAAGGCGGCGTGATTGAGTTCGACGATAACGGTGGGAATCCCTGCCCTTTGTAGTACGCGTCGGGCAGCTTTCCCCGTTTTTCCGTATCCGGCGACGATTACGTGTCCACTGAGAACATCTCCGGTCAGACTTATGGGTTGGGTTCTATGAGTGGGCTTTCGCCAGGCCTGCCAGATATGACCCAGCGGTAGCGCCAAGCTTGACACCAGCGGTGCAAGAGCCATGGTTACGACCGTACAGGTGAGCGCCAGGTCATAAGTGGACTTCGACAGCAATCCGGAAGTGACTCCGCTGCGGGCGAGGACGAAGGAAAACTCACCGATCTGAGACAGACCCAAGCCCACGATCCACGGGGCCATGTTGACGTAGCCGAACGCCCTCGTGAGGACGCCGAATAAGAGAGCCTTCCCGGCGAACGTTAAAGCCACAACTGCGACGATCTGAACGGCGTGCGAGAGGGCATAACGCGGGTCCAGCAACATTCCGACAGAGACGAAGAACAGCAGTCCGAAAATGTCGCGAATCGGAACCACCTCGCTGAGCGCTTGATAGCTGAATTCGGATTCGCTGAGGACGAGGCCGGCGACGAATGCGCCTAATGCGAACGAGAGCCCGGCCATTTGCGTTACATAGCCGACGCCGACACCGATCGCCACGACAGACACGAGGAATAACTCGCGCGACTCCCACGCTAAAATCCGGCGGAGCAGTTTCGGCAGCAACCAGGTGCCAAGGATGACGACTCCAGCCAGCAGCGCCGCGGCGATGCCGATAGCGCGCAGCAGATTTCCAACGAGGTGGGTGACGTCTCCGAGCTGAGGCAAGATGACGAGCATGGGTACGACGGCGAGGTCCTGAATGACCAGGAGCCCGATCATGACGCGGCTTGCCAAAGTAGATGTCACGCCTGCAGCGGACAACATCTTGAGTACTACCGCGGTGCTCGAGACCGAAATCATGGCGCCGAACCAGATCGCCTCTGTGACGGGCATGCCGAGCCCTTTTATGGCGGCGAACGCAGCGACGGTCCAGGTGACGAGAATCTGAATGGGGCCGCCGATTAACGCAATCCGACGGACCGGCTGCAGATCTCGAAACGAGAGTTCCAACCCCAGCGCGAAAAGGAGTAGCGCGACGCCGATCTCGGCGAGCAACTCGATGTCTTGCACCTGAACAACGGTGGGACCGGCGGTGTAGGGGCCGACCAAAACACCGGCGGCAACATAGCCGACCAGCAACGGTAGCCGAAGAGCGCGTGCGATCAGGCCGCCAACAAGTCCGGCGAGAACGATGAGGACGAAATCGGATGCGATACCCAAGGTCGTTGTCCTTGGATCGCACTACTCAAGTTCGGACAGAACGACGCGAATAGCGGGCTGATCGGTGGTCAGGACGCCGTCCTTGGCTTCGTGCATCGCATCGAGCGTGTAAACGAATGCGCGAAGGGGCTCGGGCTGGATGACCCACACATATGGAACACCGAACGCGAGGTAATCATCAACACGCCCCTGCATCTCCTGCATGCGGTCACTCGGAGAGAGGATTTCGACACACAGAAAAGGCGGCTCCCGCACGATTCCGCCGCTAGGCGGTGAACCAGTCAGCACAAGGATATCCGGCACACGAAAGCGGTTGGGTTTCACCTGCACACGTTGCTCGATCGTAACTAGGATCCCAAGCGCGTTTTCCTTGGTTTTTAGAAAACTGCTAAGGATCATCTGCAGCCGGCTATGGCTCCATTCGCCCACGTTTCGCTCCAGTAGCATCCCATCGATGTACTCGCGGTCGGGACGATACACGGTTTCGAGATATTCACTGACCGGAATAGCAGTAATGGTGGACATCACTTTTATTTTGCCTGCTAACGGACCGTAGCACGGGCGCGGGCGGTCTTGCGGGCGGCGGCTTTACTCGCGTGCCTGGAGGGTTGTTGTTCGGCAACGAACGACGGCACCGGACCGAGCGCGGCGACGAAGCCGGCGAGGGCGAGCGGCCAAAGCTGCACGACCAGGCGCGGCATGGAAGTGCCGATTTGCCAGTTCAAATCCGACGGCGTGATCAGATAAACAACCACGTCCGCGCATGCGACCACGGCGACCACGAACAACAGCGGACGCGCCTGCTTCCAGTTATCGCGGCGGAAGCGCAGGGCGAAAGCGAGCGCGCCGCATAGCAGCAGCGGATGGGCATACCACAATCCGAACGCGCCGATTTCCGCGAAGAAGGCGACGATAACGGTTTTCCAGCGCGCGAAGTCCACGACATGCGCGAGCGCGGCGGCGACGCCTTGATGAAAGAGCGGGTCGGCATGCGGCGCGATGGCGAGTTTAAAAATCAAAACGAACGCGACTACTGGCGCGAGGCCAGCGGCAAAGCGCGGCAGCGACCGGCGCTGGAACAGCGCTACACCAACCAGCAGCGCGAAGGCGAATACCAGGCCTTCGTTCTTGGTCCACGCGGCCAGTCCCGCCAGCACCCCCGCGAGCGGCGCCGCCGATTCGCCGGCCAGCAGGAGCGCACCTGCCGCCAGCATGTATAAAGCGAGCGGAATATCGGCGTATTGCGAGACTGTTTCCCAGAGCCAGCCGGTACTGCTCAGCAGCACGCAGACTGCGACCAGTGCGAGGGTGTGGCCACGCCGGCGCGCCAGTGCTCCACCGAGCACGAGAAGTGTTGCAAGGCTGTACGCTATCGCAGCCGCGAGGGGCACGGCCGCAGAGAAGTCGCGTCCGTTGTAAACCCAGGCGCGCGCGATCAGGCTGGATGTGCCGAGCGGGTAATCCGGGTGCGTGCGTGTCAGGTCTTGCGACACCGCGTTATGCCATGTGCCCGGGCCAGCGAGATACCGCGCGCGCACGTTCCAGATGCTCCAGGCATCCCAGCGGCCGTGGGGCGCGGACTTGTACAGATTCGTGACGGTCACGCTGTTCATGGCGAGTAATGCCAGCAGGACGGCCACGAGCGTCAGCGGCACCCAGGTCACGGGAGTGTGCGCAGGTTCGCTTTCGACGGCGGTGCGGCTGCGCCGCGCGAGAAGGATACCGCCCGCGAGGAGCAGTACTTCGCAGGGCGCCACCACGGCAGTCGACGCGACGCCTGCCATTGCAAGGAGAAAGTACAGCAGCGAACTCAGCCCGAAGCCGAGCGCGATCGACAGGCCCGCATGCAGCGCCACCTCGTTCGTCGCGGGGCGAAGGGGTCGTTTGGCCAATACGCTGACCCACGCCCAACCGATCGCGATGGATAGAAGAAACGAAGCCACGCCGATCATGGCGCCACCTTTTTGAACAGCACGGCGCCGTCACCGTAGTCTTTTATGACTTGCAGCCCGCGCGCGGCTCCGAATGCCGCGTAATCCTGCGCACGGGAGAAATTGCCGACCGCCAAGCCGCCGGTTTTCAGCCGCTCCAGGCCGACCACCATGCGCGGCGCGAGCGCATATGCCGCGCCGAAAAATAGCGCCTGCCCGGACGCGGATGCCGGATCGATGTCGGACACATACCCAAGGCGCGCATTTGCGGGAAGCGCCGCGACCACCGGCTTGAAATGCTCCAATTGCAAATCGATCTGGTAACTGTCGCCTTTGGCGGCGTAAGCGGAGGATATCTGGAATAAATCGAAAGATGCCAGGAGGACAACACCCGCAACAGCCAGGAGGAGTGCCGCAACGGCCCCCGGCCGTAACGAACGCATCAGTTTATGTTACTACGCGCCAACTGCGCCGGCCGTCTGTTCCGGGGTGCGCGCCGCCCATAGCGCGACATAAGCCAGCGCCGTTACGCTCAGGAACATGGTCAACACTTCGCTGTCGCCGAGGTTGTACTCGTAGAAGCCCTCCGCCAGGGTGCCGATGATCGATGCCACCGCGCCGTGCAAAACGAACCGGGCTCCCGGCGGCAGATCGCGCCGGCGCAGCGCGGCGAGATAGTCGAACAGCATGCGCCCGATGATCCACATCATGGCGAGCGTGCCCGGGATGCCGCGCTCGGCCGCGTATTGCAGATAGATGTTATGCAGGTGCCCGTACCAGCCTTCCGGCAGCGGGCGCGGAATGTCGGCGGGAACGTAGCTGTCGAATTGCGGCTTGATCTGCTCCGGACCTAGTCCAAACCACGGATGCGCCTTCACCATTTCCCAGCCCGTGCGGCGCGTAACGATGCGGTGGCGGTTCGAATCCAGTTGCCCATGCGGGTGGAACACCGAAATCGCGCGCTCGCGCACCGGCCTGACGGCAAGCGCCGCCAGCACTACGATCGGGACCACAACCAGGGCGCGCCAGTTCCATCGTATGAGCAAATACAGACCGCCGAGCGGCAGGCCGAGCAGGAAAATGCTGCGCGTCAGACCCAATACCAGCGACACGCCTAGAATGCCTAGGCAAACGCCCGCGATCGTCTTCGCCTTGCGCCCGCGCGCGAACAGGATGAACGCGCCCAACATGAGCATGACGATCATCTCTTCGCCGCCGAAGGTCATCCAATGGCTCGTGAATCCGGTGATGCGCTCGGCGATGTAGTAGCGATAAAAGCTGCGCCCGAGCTCGCGCGCCTGGTCGTATTTCTGCCAGAACTGCACGAAGCTACGCACCGCCGATGCCGCTGCGACGCCGCCCCATAGGAGCACGACGGTGCGGATCTGCGGCAGCGTGCGGATACAACTGCATACCAGCAGCGGGATGAGGAACAGGATCATTTTGCGGAGCTGCGGCGTGCCGGAGCGCGGATCGGGTGAAAGCAGGAGCGCGGCGACGGTCCAGGCGATAAAGATAGCCAGCGGGAGCTTGATGGGGGGGTAGCGCAGCGGCAGGCCGGACATCAGCAGTGCCGCTACCGCCAGCGCCAGCAGAATCTGCGAGACCGCGATCGAAAACAGCACCGATACGACTGAGCCGCAGGTCAGGTATAAAGCGGCCCGCTGGAGCTTCGGCGTCAACACAGTAGACTATCAGGAATGGAGGTCTATCTTTTGCGGCATGGGGCCGCGGATTCCGCCCACGGCACGTCCGACGCCGAGCGCACGCTGACCGCGGACGGCGAGTACGACGTTCGCAAGGTGGTGAGCGCGGCGAAGCTCGCCGGATGCACGCCGGCGCTGATTGTCGCGAGCCCTTTGCGCCGCGCGCGCCAGTCGGCGGAGATTGCGGCGGAAGTTTTCGGACACAAGGGGGCGATCGCTTCGTCAGCGGCATTGGCGCCGGACTCCTCGCCCGAGTCGCTGTGGGACGAAGTGCGGGCCGGGCGCGATGAGGGCTGCGTGTTGCTGGTAGGGCACAATCCGTTGTTCGCGAACGCCGCGGCGTATCTGCTGGGCGCGCCGGCATTGGCGCTGGATTTTCCGAGCGCAGGGCTGATGCGCATCGATGTGGAACGCTTTGATGCGCAGCCGGGCGGGGTGCTGCGGTATTTCATTGTGCCGAAGCTGTGCGTGTAAGATGTGCCAAGGGCAGGATCGAAAACCCGCTGGGCGATCGTGCGTCGGCGGGCGAGGCGGGTCTGGAGTGGC
>JAICMB010000032.1 GCA_025929455.1 Bryobacteraceae bacterium
ATGACGGTAACGTGCTTCTGCGAGCACTGTGAAGCGAAAGCGAAGGAGCGGGGTATCAGCGTCGAGCGCGCCAGAGCCGGGTACCAAGCCCTGGCCGCTTTCGTTTCGGCCGCGCGCCGGCATGAGCGTCCCGTCGACGGCTATTACGTCACGCTGTGGCGACTCATGCTGCGCTACCCGGAACTGCTTGCCTGGGAAATGTTGTGGACCGACAGCCTGCGCGAAACCTATGCAGCGCTGTACGACAAGGTCAAAGAAGTGAAGCCCTCTATCGGCGTGGGCTGGCACATCTGGCACAATAACTCGTTCAATCCCATCTACCGCGCGGAGCAGGATCTTTCCGAGATCTCCAAACACGCCGACTTTCTAAAGATGGTCATGTATCACAACTGCGCGGGCGAGCGCATGGCAAGCTACATCGACAGCGTCGCCGGCACCATTTACGCCGATGTGCCGCCACAGGAACTGCTCGACTTTCATTACCGTGTGCTTAATTACCAGGAAAAGAGTCTGGCCGAAATTCCTCACACGGGCTTTTCGGCGGACTACGTCTCCCGTGAAGCGCGGCGGGCGCGCGTGGGCCTCGCCGGAGCGCATACACAGCTCTGGCCGGGCATCGATATCGACATTCCCACCGCCGCGAACCACAGCAAGTCAACACCCGAGGGCACCAGAGATGCCGTGCTCGCAGCCTTTCACGCGGGCTCTGACGGCGTGATCCTGTCGCGCAAATACTCGGAGATGAAGCTCGCGAACTTGAAAGGCGCGGGTGCGGCCACGCGCCAGCTAGGATCGGCGTAGGATCGTGGGGCGACCGGTCTTGCTGGCTGCCCGCGACGCCGGGTCACGCGCGCCGCGTTCGCACCAGCATCAGCACTAGCGCCGTCGCTACCAGCGGCACTAAACTCGCCGTCACCAGGATCGGCGCGAACGAATAATGATCCGCCGTCCATCCGATCAGAAAAGTCGAAATTATGGTGCCGACTCCGGCCGCGCCGCCGCTCAATCCGCTGATCGACGCGACCCACTCATTCGGATACAAATCCGACGGCAGCGTAAGCGCCATCGTGGACCATGCCGCGTAGCAGCACGTCGAAACGCTGAACAGCGCGACCAGCATCGACAGGCGCGACGTCATAACCGTGCCGGCCAGCGTTGCCATGCCGATACCGCACACGACGATCACGGCCTTGCGCGCACGCACCGTGTTCCAACCTCGGCGGATAAGCCAGCTCGAAACGCCGCCGCCTAGGAAATTGCCGATGTCGGCCGCCAGGAACGGGATCCAGAAACTCAGCACACCCTCAGCGAGCGGAATCTTTTTTGATGCAATGTAGATCGCGAACCAGTCGGTAACGAAATACCACACTGGGTCCGTAAGCGAGCGGCCGAATACGATGCCCCACGTCGCGGGCACGCGCAGCACCGTGCGCCAGTCAGACTTTTTCAGATCCATGCGGCCCTGCGCGCGGTCTTCGAGAATCATCTCGCGCTCTTCGGCCGACAAGCGCGGATGCTGTTCCGGAACGCGATATGCCGCGCGCCACACCAGCAGCCAGATAAAGCCCAGCACCCCTGGAATCGCGAGCGCCGGCCGCCAGCTTCCAAATACGTTCATCAGCCCGAGCACAGCAAACGGCGCGGCCGCGGCGCCGATCGCCGACCCGCTGTCGAAGAACGCCACAGCCCAGCTCCGCTCACGCGCGGGGAACCATTCCGATACCGCTTTGGTCGCCGCTGGCCAGTTCATCGCCTCCCCCGCCCCGAGCAAAAAGCGGAACGTACACAGCGATTTCAAACCGCCCGCCAGCGGCGTTAACAGCGCGGAAATGGAATACCAGAGCACGCCGATCGACAGCGCGTTGCGTGTGCCCACGCGGTCGATGAAGCGGCCGAGCGAAAACTGCCCCAGCGAGTACGCGGCGCGGAAGGCGATCACGACCAGCGCGAAGTCCTCGTTCGACCAGTGGTAATCGTGCTTCACGAACGGCGCGACTACCGCGAGACTCTGGCGGTCGATATAGTTGATAACAGTCGAGGCGAACAGCAGGCTCGCAATCCACCAGCGCAAGCCCGCGATGGTCCGCACTCGCGGCCTCTTTATGTCAATCGCTCGCGCTCTTTTAGGCTCCACGCTTACGCTCGCTTGCATCGCCGCGTTCGGCGCCACGCGGCCCGGCGGGTTTACCGTCATCGGACCCGGCGGCGGGGGTGCAATGTTTCACCCTACCATTAGCCCGCACGACCCCAACACCGTGCTCGTGAACTGCGACATGACCGGCGCCTACATTACGCACGACGCGGGCCGCACCTGGCGCATGTTCAATCTGCGCGGGACGGTGCGCTTCTTCGTGTTCGATCCGGTGGACCGCAACACGATCTACGCGCAGGTGACGGGCTTGTGGCGGAGCACCGACAACGGCGCAACTTGGACCCTGCTGTATCCCAAGCCGGCGCATTTGCGCGGCGTTCAGATGAGTTCCGATCACGCCGATGAAGCACTGGTCGCCGAGCCTAATCCGCTGGGCAACATCACGGCGCTCGCAATCGATCCGCGCAATTCACGCGTGCTCTATGTGAGCGCGGTCAAAGGCGGCGCGGCGGCGCTATTCAACTCAACCGACCGCGGCGCAAGTTGGAAGCGCATCGGCGGTTTCGATGAGCCGGTACATCATCTGTGGATGGGGAACAGCGGCAAAATCGTGTTCGGAGGCATGCACGCGGCGGGCGTTTGGACACCGGCGGGCCTGCAGGCACACCGCACACCCGCGGCATTCACGAGCATGGGCGCCGGTTTCGACGCGCAGGGCCGCGCCACGATGTACGCCACCTCGAACGAAGGCGTCTTTGTTTCGGAAGACGAGGGCGCGACCTGGCAGACGCGACCGTTGCCCGGAAGCGGCGCGCGTTCGGACGTAGTGGCGGCGAGCCTGCATCACCCCGAGACCGCGTACGTCTCCTACGATCGCTTGCAGAGCGGCGGGCACAACTGGTTCGGCGTCGCAAAAACGTCCGATGCGGGGCGCACCTGGACCTTGGTCTGGAAGGAGTCGACGAGCGCGGCGCCCAACATCCACGACGCCTGGATCACACCCGCTATGGGTCCGAGCTGGGGCGGCAATCCGCTCGCGCTCGGCGTCGCCGATCAGGACCCGAATCTTGCGTACGGCACCGACTACGGCCGCACGATGCAAACTACCGACGGCGGCGCCAACTGGAATGCGGTGTATTCGCGGCGCGTTGGCGATGGTACGTGGACAACGACCGGTCTCGATGTGACCACCTGCTACGGCTTGCACTTCGATCGGTTCGACGGCAAGCGGCGCTTCATCACCTACACCGACATCGGTTTGATGCGGAGCGAAGACGGCGGCAGGTCGTGGGTGCGCTCGGTCGATGGCGCACCGCGCCGCTGGACAAATACGACGTACTGGGTGGAATTCGATCCCGCCGTGCGAGGGCGTATGTGGGCGGTGATGAGCGGCACGCACGATCTGCCACGCCCCAAGATGTGGCGTCACGCCTCGGCGCTGAATTATCGCGGCGGTGTGATGCGCAGCGACGACGGCGGGCGCACCTGGAAAGTCTCGAACAACGGCATGGCGGAAACGGCGCCGACGCACATACTGCTCGATCCGGCGAGCCCGCCGGAGCACCGCGTGCTGTACGTCGCGGCGTTCGGGCGTGGCGTCTATAAAAGCACCGATGGCGGCGGTACGTGGACGCTCAAGAAGCACGGCATCACGCAAAACGAGCCGTTTGCCTGGCGGCTGGCACGCGACCGCAACGGCACGCTGTACGTCGTGATTGCGCGCCGTTCCGACGACGGCAGCATCGGCAACAGCGGCGATGGTGCGATTTACAAATCGAGCGACGGCGCGGAAACCTGGACGCCCCTCGCGCTACCCTCCGGCGTGAACGGACCGAACGGCCTCGCCATTGACCCGCGCGATCCGCAACGTCTGTATCTGGCGGCGTGGGCACGGCAACTTGGGATGCACGGGGAGGACGGCGGCATTTACCTGTCAACCGACGGTGGCCGGAGCTGGAGGAACGTCCTCTCGCGGGATCAGCACGTGTACGACGTGACGATCGACCCGCGCAACCCGCGCGTGCTGTACGCGAGCGGTTTTGAATCCTCCGCGTGGCGCTCCACCGATGCCGGCGAACACTGGCAACGGATCGCCGGCTTCAACTTCAAATGGGGGCACCGCGTCATCCCGGATCCCGACGACGCGATGAGCGTGTTCATTACGACGTTTGGCGGCAGCGTGTGGCACGGCCGCGTGGACGGAACACCCGCGCCCGTCGATATCGCAACGCCCGAGCTTACGCCGGGGCGTTAGAGCGATGCGGCCCGGCTACGAAAATCCGCGCACTCGGGTGATGCGAGGCCTTGTTGCAGAACACTGAGCATGCGTTTGGAATCGGCCGCCCAGAACGCTGCCGCATCGAGCCATAGGCCCGGAAAGACCTCGGATGTGAACGCGCCCGCACTGTTCTCAGCAAGCATGCGGTAGTGCCCGCCGCCCAGCACGCGCCACTCGATTCGTTGTTCTTCGAGGAGGACGGCAAGGTATTCGAGAACGCCGGCGCGTTGATACAGAGCTAATTTCGGTCCAAGGTCGAAGGAGCGGCTGGAACGAGAAATCTCTGCGATCAGTTCGGGTGCTCCACTCGCAAGGCTGCCGGAAATCTTGGTTTTTCCGCCGAACCGCGGAAGTAAACGCAACGCGATATCTGGTTGTGGAGCACTGCCCGCTATCAACCACGTCGCGTTAGACACTGCTTCGCAAAGCCCCGTTAGCGCGGCATATGTTGCGAGGAACAACTGTACCTGGACGTCGCGTCGGCCATGTTCATACGAAACAGGAGAGGGCATATAAACGACTCCGTCGATTAACTCGGCGGATTTCAAGCCCGGCATTTTGTCCCACCGTGAAAGGAATTCATCGACGGTCAGCCGGTCCCCGGGCTCGAACAGCAACGGATTAACTTCGACCAGGTGAGTCATCTGAGTTTACCTGCCCGCTCTGAGTATATGGTATTCCCTCTGTGCGGCAGAGCACGTTATCGATCAGGCGTGTCGTGCCGAGCCAGGCGGCTATGGCGATGCGCACCTCATTGCCGATGTGCTCGACAGGCTGCATCGTTTGCGGGTCGACTATGTCGAGGTATTCAATGCGCACGGACGGCTCGGCTAAGAGCACATCGCGTGCCGCGAGCTTTACACTAACGGCGCGGCGCTCGCCGGCTGTTATGGTTTCGCAGGCGTGCAGCAACGCGCGATACAGCACGGGTGCGGCGCGGCGCTCCCCGTGTGACAGGCGGCTGTTTCGGGAGCTATAAGCCAAGCCGTCGGGCTCGCGGACGGTCGCGACCGGGACGATTTCGATCGGGAAGTTCAGATCGCGCACCAGACGTTCGATGATGGCAAGCTGCTGCGCGTCTTTCTCGCCGAAGTAGGCCTTGTCCGGCTGCACGATGTTGAACAGCTTGGCGACGACCGTCGCAACGCCGCGAAAATGACCTGGACGAAACGTGCCGCACAGATGCGTTGCGAGGTCTGGCACTTCGACGAAGCTGTGCGAGGGCTCCGGATACATTTCGCTATTGGAGGGCGCGAAGACGGCATCGACGCCGTGGGCAGTACAGAATGCGACGTCCGCATCGAGCGAGCGCGCGTACCGTTCGTAGTCTTCGGAGCGGTCGAACTGCAGAGGGTTGACGAACACGGTCGCGATCACGCAATCGCATTCGCCGCTGGCGCGGTCGAGGAGGGCGGCGTGTCCGGCGTGGAGCGCGCCCATGGTCGGCACGCAGCCGATGGCGTTGCCGGATTTCCGCCTGGCGGCGAGAAACGCGCGTATTTCCGCGATCGTTGAAAGGAAGAACCCCGCCATCAGGCTTTCACGGCGTGCGCCGGACGCGCGTGGATGGAGTGCTCTTCGGCCGGGAACGCGCCGGCACGCACTTCCGCGATGTAGTCGCGCGCCGCTTCCGTCATCATCGTACCGAGCTCCGCGAAGCGCTTCACGAACCGCGGCGTGAAGTCGTTGTACAGTCCGAACGCGTCGTAGCTGACCAGCACCTGTCCGTCGCAATGCGAACCCGCGCCGATGCCGATGGTGGGCACGGGAATCTCGCGCGTGATGCGTTCCGCGACCTCAGCGGGAATCGATTCCAGCACCAGCGCGAAGGCACCGGCATCGCTGAGCGCGTGCGCGTCCGCGAACAGTTGCTCCGCTTCGGCATCCGTCTTGCCGACGGAACGGAAGCCGCCGAGCTTGTGTACGGATTGCGGGATCAGGCCCACATGGCCCATCACGGGAACGCCCGCGCTAGTGAGCGTTCGCACCGCGGGAATGATGGCCGCGCCGCCTTCGAGCTTGACCGCGCCCGCGCCCGCCTGAATGAGACGGCGCGCGTTACGCACTGCGGAGGCGACGCTGGCTTGATACGTGAGGAACGGCATGTCGGCGACCACCAAAGCGTGCGCAGTGCCGTTGGCGACCGCGCGCGTGTGGTGCACCATCGCGCGCATATCGACGCCAACGGTTGTTTCCTCGCCGACGATGACCATGCCTAGCGAATCACCTACGAGCAGGACATCAATGCCGGCGGAATCCAACAAGCGCGCCATGGTGGCGTCGTAGGCCGTGAGCATGGTGATCTTTTCGCCGGCTTGCTTCATGTCGAGGAGATTCGGCACGCGCATGCGGCGCCGGGGAGCGCTCACGTCTTTCATTTCTTTTATTGTCTCAGTAGTGCTTCGATGCGTTCGGTAGCTGCATCGGGAAGACCGCGGCCGCGCGCCAGCACGAGGGCTTCGCGGCCAAGCGTGCGATACAGCTCCGCGTCATGTTCGCTCAGCGCGCGCAGGTGTGCCGTAATAGTTTCGGCATCTCCGCGAGCGATGGGGCCGGTCAGCGCCTGTGCCGGCCCGCGCAGCACCGCGTTCTCGACCGCAGTGCGCGCCAACGGTGCGAGAGCGGTTAGCGCGTCGCGTTCTGGAATAGCCGCCTGCGAGAGCAAGCGCGCCGCAGTGTCGAGCAATACGGTTACATAATTACTGGCGAACACCGCCGCGGCGTGATACAACGCGCGCTTTTCGGGCGGGATACGCAGCACCATGCCGTCGAGTGCGCGCGCGATCTCTTCGGCAAAGGCCATCGCCGCTGGATCGCCGGAGATCGCGAACGCGATGCCGCGCAGCAGTGCGGTGTCCGGATCGTCGATGGTCTGCAACGGATGCAGAACGCCGCACGCGATGCCGCGCTCCGCAAGCGCGCGCAGCGGCTCCGTGCCGTACGCCGCGCAAGTATGCAGAGCGACCCGCAACTTGCCGGGCGCCCGCGCTATCTCGTCCGCGACGGATTCGATCGCGCGATCTGAAACGGCAATGATGACGTGCGTTGCGCGCGCGCCGATCCGGCCGAGCGTGTCGCGTTTTGCTACGCACACCACATCTACGCCCACGGAACGCAGCGCCTTCGCCAGCGCGCCGCCCACTCGCCCCGCACCTGCGATGCCTACGCGCGCCGCGCTCATTCCGTAATGTACACGCTGTAAGACGTCACCCTGCGATAGCCCATGCGCTCGTACAGCTTGTGTCCGGAGCGCGTCGATTGCAGCAATGTGCGTACCATGCCGCGCTTCTCGCGCAAGCGGCCCAGCACCACGCGCATCAGTGCTTCCGCGTAGCCGCGCCCGCGAAAACCCGGTAAAGTCCCGACCGAGTAAATGCCCGCCGCGTTTTCCGTTTCCACCACCGCCATGGTGCTCACCGGCGCAGCTCCGGCCAGTCCGATGTAGCCCGTAAAACTGCCCTGCCAGGCGCGCTCACTGCCGTAAATGTCACGGCAGATGTCGCCCGGAATTTCGAACGCAATCGAGGTAATATGTGCGAAGGTCAGGCGTGCCGGCGCGCCATCGACACGCGCGACCGTTATTTCGGGCAGCGCTCGCGAGGGCGGCCGCAGCGCTTCTGCCAGCATGCCCGCGTGGTCGCTGAGGAACGACAAACCGCGCGAATGCAATACCCCTTTTGCACGTTTACGTGCGAGTTTGTCGAGATGGTCGTCGCAATACCAGAACGACCACCGCCGATTCAGGGCCGTGAAATAGTCCGCAGCGGACGTGATGCTGCGCTCGGCCTCGCCCGCCTCGACGGGACGCCCAAACAGGCCGGCATTAAATGCGCCATAATTCAGTCCCGAATAGACGGTGGTCAGCGCGCCGGAATCGCGCACCTCGGCCATGGGCTGAGCGCGTCCGAAAAACTTCATCGCTTCGACCAGGTTCGACGTGATCAACCGGGCATGATCGGCCGGCACGCTAGTCGCCGTCATGATCAAAGCAGGGTTACGGGATCTACGTCGATCGCGAGCGCGGTGGCGGCCCATTTGCGCGAGTGCGCGAACGCGCGAATCTGCCGCAGCACTTCACCGAGACGTTTGCGGCTTGCGGCTTTGATCAAAACCTGATACCGGTATTCCGATTTCAGCTTGGCCACGGGTGCTTCGGCAGGTCCCAGCGTGCGCGTGCCCTCCGGCGGCGGATTCAACAACTGTCCGAGTTCCGCGCTCATCTCCATGGCCTGCTCCTGCTTGGGGCTGCGTACCAGCACATTCGCCAGCGCGCTAAAGGGAGGGTAACGCATCGCCTTGCGAAACTGAATCTCTTTCGCGTAAAACGCCGGGTAATCCTGCCGCGCGGCGAAGCGCACCGCGTAGTGGTCGGGATTGACCGTTTGAATGAGCACCGTGCCCGCCACCGACCCGCGCCCGGCGCGGCCGCCAGCTTGCGTAAGCAATTGAAACGTACGCTCCGCCGCGCGGAAATCGGGCATGCCGAGGCCAACGTCAGCGGAGATGATGCCGACCAGCGTCACGTTCGGAATGTCGTGCCCTTTGGAGATCATTTGCGTGCCCACGAGGATGTCGAAATCGCCCGCGCTGAAGCCGTGCAGAACGCGCTCGAACTGGCGTTTGCCGCTGACGGTGTCGCGGTCCATGCGCGCGATGCGGGCTTCGGGAAACTCGCGGTGCAGCTCGTCTTCGACTTTCTCGGAACCGGTGCCGACGAACTGCAGATATTCGCTGTCGCACTTGGGACAAATGGACGGCACCTTCTGCGCGTAGCTGCAGTAGTGGCACAGCATGCGGCGGTCGCGGCGGTGAAAGGTGAGCGTGACGGAGCAGTTGACGCATTCGAGACGCTCGCCGCAGGCGCGGCACACGACGAAGCTTGAGAAGCCGCGGCGGTTGAGCAGCAGCATGGTTTGCTCGCCTTTTTCAAGACGGTCGTGCAGAGCGTCGAGCAAGCGGCGCGAGAAGGTCGCCTGTTTGCGCGTCTCTAGGAACTCCTGGCGCATGTCGATCAGCTCGACATCCGGCATCGGCCGCTGCTCAATGCGTTCCGGCATTTCGAGCAGCTTGTATTTGCCCTGCTCGGCGTTGTAGCGGGATTCGAGACTGGGCGTGGCGGAGCCGAGCACCACGCACGCCTGTGCGTTTTGCGCGCGCACGATCGCGACATCGCGGCCGTGATAGCGCGGCGTGTCCTGCTGTTTGTAGCTGCCATCGTGCTCTTCATCGACGATGACGAGACCGAGATCCTGCACGGGCGCGAATACGCCGGAGCGCGTACCTACCACAACGCGCGCACGGCCCGCGCGAATGCTACGCCATTGTTCGGCGCGCTCGGCGTCGTTGAAGGCGGAGTGTAGGATGGCGACGCGATCGCCGAAGCGCGCGAAAAACTGGCCGGCGACGGCGGGCGTCAGCGCGATTTCGGGTACGAGCAGAAGCGCGCTGCGGTTCTCGGCCAGGCAGGCATCGATGGCGCGCAGATAGACTTCGGTTTTGCCGGAGCCCGTAACGCCGTGAAGCAAAAATGTTTCGAAGCGGTGGGTGCGAATGCTTTCTTCGATGGCACGGTAGGCCGCAAGCTGGTGCGGGTTCAACGTGCGTTCGGGTCGCGGCTGCAATGGCGCGAGCACGCCCGGCGCTTCGGTTTTTAAAGAAACGATGCCTTTACGGGCAAGCGCACGCGCCGAGATGCTGGCGTTCTTAACGGCGATCTCGACTTCGGCGAGATTGTGCGAGCCGGGATGCAATTCTAAATACGCTGTCAGTTCGCGTTCCCATTTGCCGAGCTTGACTTCGCCGATATTGGCACGCGATAGCTCAACGCGAAGCCGCTCCGCCGACGCCCGCAAAGGATCACGGTCGGCCTGTACATCTTCGACCACGACGAATCCTTTCTTAATCAGGGCTCGCAGCACATGTGCGGCATCGGGCACGCGTTTATTAATATAAGCGGCGCTCACGGGCCGGCTATCAAGCAACTGCAGCAGCGCGATCGCCTTGTCACCTTGCTCGGCGCCGAGCACGAGTTGGCGCGCGGCGTCCCGGCCCGCATCGGTGAGAGCGTACAGCTTAGAGTGCCGCACCTCGCCCGACAGAGGCATCATGGCGCGCAACACCTCGCCGAGCGGCGCGCAGTAATACGTTGCGATCCAGCGCGCGAGCGCGATCATCGGCGCATCGAGCGCGGGCTCCTCGTCCAGCAATCGCAGCGCCTCGCGCGCTGGCACGTCCGGCGCACGATCGTGCACATCCACCACGACGCCCGACAGTTTGCGCGGGCCGAACGGCACGATGACACGGCAGCCCGGCAGCGCGCGATGGCGCAGCGTCTCGGGCAGTTCGTAGGTGAAGGGCTGGTCGAGCGGGACCGGCAGGCTGACGTCGCAGAACCGGGGCATAGCGCCGGGACTCATGACAGGATCATGGCGCGGAAGCCGCCCGGCTGTAGAACGGCTTCAGATCCGGGTACAGCGATTTGTAGATCTGATGGCCCGCGGCGTAGGTGTGCGCTTCCGCAGCGCGCGGCGAAGCCGAATCGACCTCGCGGATCACGGCGCGGCACGCATCCGGAACGGACGCGAACGCCTCGCTGCCCACCATCGCCAGCAGCGCAGCGCCATACGCTGAACCTTCCTGCGTCGCGAGTGTCATGACGCGCTTGTCGAAAATATCCGCCAGCATCTGCCGCCAGAACAGACTGCGCGCGCCTCCGCCCGACACACGCACGCTGCCGATCGACACGCCCAACGCCTCGACGATATCGAGACAGTCCTTCTGGCTGTAGCAAACGCCTTCGAGCAGCGACCGGATCAAGTCGGCCCGCGTGTGCCGCGCGGTGATGCCGATCCAGCCGCCGCGCGCGGTGGCGTCGAGATGCGGCGTGCGTTCGCCCATTAAATAAGGAAGCCAGAAAAGACCCTGCGACCCGGCGACCGCCTTCGCAGCCTCCGCAGTAATCGCGTCGTAGTCCATGCTGGGCGCAAGCTGGTTGCGGAACCATTGCAGACTCAAGCCCGCGCCCTGCGTCACGCCCATCACGTGCCAGGCGCCTTTCACAGCGTGGCAGAACGTGTGAACGCGGCCCTGCGGATCGTACTCCGGCTTCTGCATGTGCGCGAACACGACGCCGGAGGTGCCGATCGTGCACGAGACGATGCCCGGCTCCACAATGCCGTTGCCCACGGCGCTAGCGGCCTGGTCGCCGCCTCCGCCTACCACGGGAGTGCCGGGCGCGAGTCCGGTCACGGCGGCGGCTTCGTTTGTGATTTGCCCGGTCACTTCGCTCGATTCGTACACGCGGGGGAGAGTGGCGCGATCCAGCTTCAGCCGGTCCACGAACTCCCACGCCCACGCGCGATTCACGACGTCAAACAGAGCAGTGCCGGACGCGTCGGAAACTTCGCTCGCGAATTCACCCGTGAGCCGCAGGCGGATGTAGTCCTTCGGCAGCAAAACGTGCCGCACACGCGCGAAATTGGCGGGCTCGTGATCGCGTACCCACAGCAATTTCGGCAACGTGAAGCCGGTCAGCACCGGGTTCGCAATGTACTTTAGAACGTCGGCGGCACCGATGGTCTGGTTAATCCAATCCACCTGGGCTTGGCTGCGCTGGTCGCACCAAATCAACGATGGACGGATCACCTGGCGCGCTTCGTCGAGGATAACCAGCCCGTGCATCTGGCCCGACAGGCCCACGGCCTTTACATCGGCCCCGCTCGCTTTGGCTTCGTTGAGCACGCCGCGGATGGCGGCCTGCGCGGCGTCCCACCAGTTTTCCGGACGCTGCTCAGCCCACAGCGGGCGGTGCATCGTCATATCCTCGTGCGCGGCGGTGAACGCATGTTTTACTGCGCCCGTTTCATCAACCAGCAGCGCCCGCGACCCTCCAGTCCCGATATCGAGCCCCAGCCAGTACGTCATCGCGCCGCCTCCAACCCGAGATACGCCGCTCCGTACAAACCCGCTTCTCCGCCAAGAATGGCTCTATCGATGCGGGTATCGGTGTTGCGAAACGTGAAGGAGCGCTGCCGCACCTCGTCGAACATGGCGGGCGCGAACAGATCCCAGGCGGGCAGTACGCCGCCGCTCAGCAGGTACAGCGGGAAATTGAAGATGTTGACGAGCGCGGCGAGCGCGGTTCCGAGCGATTTGCCCATGATCGAGAAAATGGTGCGCGCTTTTTCGCGAACAGCGCCGTCGGCCGATGTCGTTGCAAGATTGTACACTTCCTCGGCCGACAAGTTCATGCCGAGTTGCAGCAGCCGTGCCATGGCTGTGACTGCCGTAGCGGAGGCGTGCTTCTCGACGCAACCGCGATTGCCGCAGCCGCAGGGATTACCATCGGGCACGACGGTGATGTGACCCAGTTCGCCCGCCATGCCGACAAAGCCGTGCAGCACTTTTCCATTCACGATGATGCCGCCGCCGATGCCGGTGCCGAGCGTGAGCAGCGCCACGTCGGAGGCGCCCTGGGCGATCCCGAGCCGCGTCTCGCAGACGACGTGGCAGTTCGCGTCGTTGTCCACGACGACGGGCATCTGCAGGCGTTCCGCCATCAGCTCGCCGAACGCGATGTCCTTGAGCGGGACGTGGACGGCCTGCACCGCCATGCCG
>JAICMB010000448.1 GCA_025929455.1 Bryobacteraceae bacterium
GATCGTCGTCCGCACCAATCAGGACCGTGTCAACGGGCGCTATTCCGTCGCCGAGGACCTCGAGATCGTCGTGCCCAAGGGCGCATCGCTCGAAGCGCACGGGCGTGAGGGCGACTTCGACATCACGGGCATAAACGGGCTTACCGACATCAGCAGCGATAACGCCGGCGTGCGCGCGCAAAACCTCGGCGGCGATCTGCGCGTAGACGTACGCCGCAGCGATCTGGTTCGTGCGGCCTCCGTGAAAGGCAATGTGGAATTGAAAGGCCACGGGCACGACGTCGACCTTGAAGACATCGGCGGCCAAGTGACGATCAGCGGCGTTTTTGTGGGGCAGGTGCAGTGCCGCAATCTGGCGAAACCGCTCCGCTACAACGCCTCGCAGATTCAGCTCAGCGCGGAGAAGGTCCCCGGTGAGATTCACACCAGCCCGGGCGAATTCACGGCCTCCAATTTAGTCGGACCCGTCCACCTTTCGGCCCGCGCCCGCGACGTGCAGATCACCAATTTCACGCAGTCGCTCGACCTCGACCTGGACCGCGGCGATATCGACCTGCGCCCGGGCCCGGGCCCGCTGCCCAAGATCGATGCCCGCACCCATTCCGGAGACGTGAACCTGTCGCTGCCGGCGCAGGCCAAGTTCGACCTGCATGGCTCCACGGATCACGGCGATGTGGAGAATGATTTCGGCCCGGCTATTACCGCCGACACCAGCGGCAACGGCGGATCACTGAGCAGCGTGCAGGGCAGCGGCCCCCAAATCCGCATCACCACCCATCGCGGCCGCATCGCGGTACGAAAAGCCGGCAGTGAAGGACCGCGTTTGCCTGGCGCTATTCCGGAACCGCCGCACGCGCCCGCGCCGCCGATTCAGACCGACGTCGAGTAACGCGTGGCGCGGGCAGTCTTGCTGCCGCGATCGCCCTACAAGCCCAGCGCCATCGCGTGCAGCGCGTGGTACACCAGCCATCCGAACAGGCACGACGCCGGTATCGTCAGCACCCACGCCCACACGATATCGGTCGCGATGCCCCAGCGCACGGCCTTGATGCGCTGGATCGACCCTACGCCCACAATGGCGCCCGCCGTCACATGCGTGGTCGAAACGGGCGGCGCGGGAGTCATGAAGTGCGCCGTGTACATGATGCACAGCGCCGCCGCCGACTCGGCGCAAAAACCCGAACGCGGCCGCAGCTTAGTCAGCCGCCCGCCCATGGTCTTGACGATGCGCCAGCCTCCGCTCAGCGTCCCCACCGAAATGGCCGTGTAGGAGCAAAGGATCACCCACCACGGCACCGTGAAATCCGGAATGAATTTCACGCTCAGCAGCACCGCCGTTATGATGCCCATCGTCTTTTGCGCGTCGCTGGTTCCGTGCGACAGGCTCAGGCCCGCTGACGACACCAGTTGCAGGTGGCGGAACCACGTGTCCATGCGATGCGGGCTCATGCGCCGGAAGCTCCAGTACACGATAAGCATGAATATGATCGAGAGCACCATCCCGATCAACGGCGCCAACACGATGAATGCGATCGTCAGCGTCCATCCCGCCGGGATAATCGCATCGAAGCTCCGCGATATGCCCTTTAAATATGCGACGTGCGCCATGGCCGCGCCGGCATACCCGCCGAGCAATGCGTGCGAAGAACTCGTCGGCAGGCCCAACCACCACGTGATCAGGTCCCATGCGATCGCGCCCACCAGGCCCGCCAGTACCACTACCGGCGTCACGTATGCCAGGTTCACCAGTCCCGCGCCCACGGTTTTGGCCACTTTGGTGCCCAGCAGAAATGCCGCGGCAAAATTGAAGAAAGCGGCCCAAATCACGGCCTTGCCGGGGCTCAGCACGCGCGTCGCTACTACCGTCGCGATGGAGTTGGCCGCGTCGTGAAAGCCGTTGATGAAATCGAAAATGAGCGCGACGACAACTATGACGGCGATGAGGACCAGAGTTGACGTCATGGACTAGGCGTTCTTGACTACAACGTTCTGAATCGCGTTGGCCACATCTTCGCAGTTATCGATAGTGGCCTCCAGGAAATCGTAAACTTCCTTCAGCTTCATCAGCGTGATCGGATCTTTTTCGTTCTTGAACAGATTGCTGACGACGTCGCGCACGAGCTGGTCTGCCACTTCCTCCAGGCGGTTGATCTCGATGGTGTGCTCGTTGCTGGACTTGCCTTCGCTCATCGCCAGGATCGCGCTTTCGACCGCCTTTACGCAGTCGTACACGATCCGGCACAGCTCCACCACCATCGGCGGAATCGGATTCACCTGATACGCGACAATGCGGTGCGCCGCGTCTTCGATGCCGTCCAGCACGTCATCGAGATGCGATGACAGCGAGTGAATATCCTCCGGGTCGATCGGCGTTATGAACGTGGAGTTCAGCCGTAGATAGATGTTGTGAATGATGGCGTCGCCCTCCTGCTCGAGCAGCCGTATCTTTTCGGCCGCCGCCTGCAGCGAGGAGTTACCGTCGCTTACCGCATTCAGCAATATGCTCGAAGCCTTCAGCGCGGTGCGCGCATGCTCGAGAAAGTAGTCGTAGAACTTTTCGTCAGTGGGAAGTAGCCGCATCGAATGTTTGCACGACGGTTACGAAGGAAACGCGTTTCTATTGTCGCGCACCGCTACCCTTGCGTGCCCATCGGATCGTCCGCTGCCAGCACCGGACGCGACAAATCGATAATCGCCGCAAGCGTGAGCACCGCCATGGGCGCGAGCAGCGAGTACAGCCCGAAGCGGCTGCCGGTCAGCGCCGCGCACAGCGCTCCTAAGAAGAACGCGATCCACAGGCCCGCGGTGAGCCAGGCATGCTTGAAATATTTGATGCGCGGCGTCACGCGCAGCGCCTTACCGATGCGCTTTCGGAAGCGGCCCCTGGTCCGGTCGTACAGCCAGCAGACGTAGTCCACCACGTTCTCCGACATCTTCGATAAGGACCCCGTCAAATACGTGGTGTACACGCGCAGGCCTTCGACACGCGTGACGGTCACGGTCTGCATGCCCATCGCCGCCGCCGGCAATGCCAGCACCAGATAGTAGAGCCACGGCGCCGGAAAGTCGAGCTTCCCCGCGTTCATGTATTGCGATCCCAGAATCAGAAACACGCACAACAGGGCAAGCTCCGTAAAAAGCGACACCGCGAACGAGGAATGCCGTTGGTGGCGCCGCGCAATCTTGATGGTGCTCGCTCCGTAGAGCAGCCCCGCGATGAACGGGATAATCATCCACCCGTGATGCCAGGCCGCGGGATAGCTCGCTTCCGCTACTTCGCGCCCGAAATGCGCGGTGTTGCCGGTCACGTGCGAGGTGAACACGCCCAGCAGCACCATCGCGCTCGCGGTATCGACAAAGCCCGCCGCCCACGCCATCGCGATCGCCAGCGCCGCGACCAGGTGCGACTTCAGACACGCCGGCGTGCCCGCCGCTTTGCCTTCCGCGGCGGCGGCTTTGCACGCTGTCTGCCGCGCACCCATGTTGCTGCCACTTCGGGGACGCGGGGTGTCGCGGCTTTGTTACCGCTACTCCGTCCGCAGCGCCTCCACGGGATCGCTCGCCGCCGCCTTCCATGCCGGCCGCGCGCTCGCTGCGGCGCCGATGGCGAGCAGTAGTAGAGCCGCACCCGCATATGTAGCTGGATCGCTATTGCGAATCTCGTAGAGCAGGCTGGCAAGGAGACGCGTCAGGAACACAGCCGCCACCGCGCTCACCGCGAGTCCCGCAATTAACGGCGTCATCGCATCGCGGAC
>JAICMB010000059.1 GCA_025929455.1 Bryobacteraceae bacterium
ATGGCGGAGAGAGAGGGATTCGAACCCTCGATAGAGTTTCCCCTATACACGCTTTCCAAGCGTGCGCCTTCAACCACTCGGCCATCTCTCCGGGAGACAAAATTCGGGCCGCTGACAGCGGCCCGAAGTGCCAGTCTAGCATGAGAGGGCGCGATTAACGGCGCGCAACGCTAGCGGCCAGCGCGCGTGCTGCGGAATCGCGCTCGATCCGGTGATCCCTATGGTGCGTCACGAGATCGAGCGCGTTTTCGATGTCATTTGCGCGTCGCCCTGGCTGTCGCGGATTACGACCTCAACGGGTGCCTTCGGCCTCTGTCTGGAAGCTTTGGCGGCCGGTGCGGGAAAAACGGGATTCTTCCGAAACGCATAGAACCCGACGCGCATGCGTCGGCGGTACCATGCCCACGTCATCGCTCGCCCTACAGCACACGAGCGAAATAGCCGCGCTGCACCAGGGTATGAATCTGAGGCGCGATCGCGTGCGCGATGCCGGTCTCGCTGATCCTTTTCGGACTCCGTGCAGGCATCCTGTTAGGCACCAGCAGTTTTGGTGAACTCAGATGAAGAGGGCGAACCCGCTATGGATCCGCCCGGGCGGCGCCTCAACCGCGCATCACGCTTCTTATCGGAGAAACTCCATAGATCCCGGTGAGGATCGCGTCCACGGCTACCGCCGTCAGTACGCCTTTCCATTTGTAACTGCGCGGGGCGAAAATGGCCGCGGCGGCCGCGGCGGATCCAATTCCCAGCCGTACCTTCTGCTCCACGTCGCCCATGCCGGACATGTCGCTGGCGGCCTGCTCAAAGCGTCCGACAGCGCGAGAGGTAGTCTCACTCAATGTGTCTGTTGCCACGCGTATATTTTCCTTCCACGGGATTAGATAGCGTGCGCTCCGGACTGTTTCGCGATGCCGCGCACGCGCAGGTTAGCAAGCGTGACACGCAGGGTTGCGGGCGGCTGTGCACGCAGGTGTTTTATCCTATGCACTTGTCGCGCACACCACTGCTGCACCTCGTTCCTTTTCTGCTTGCCTTCTGCGCACCGGCGCAAAACGTCGCGGCGCTACGGCCGCCGGCGGTACCGCTTGTCGTGCACGATCCGTATTTCAGCGTGTGGTCTTTTGCCGATACACTTACAGCCGAGAACACGAAACACTGGACGGGCACGGACCAGCCGCTGACGGGTCTGCTGCGCATCGACGGCCAGACATACCGCTTTATCGGTCCGCAACCGCGTGGAGCGGCTGCCGTGCCCGCGATGGCGCAAACGGAACGCCGCGTGATGCCGACGCGCACGATCTACGATTTCGCCGAGGCGGGTATTCAGCTTCAACTCACGTTCCTCACGCCCGCGCTGCCGCAAGACCTCGATGTGCTCTCGCGTCCGCTCACGTATGTGATCTTCGACGCGCACGCCACCGATGGCCGCCAGCACGCGCTCATGCTGTATTTTGACGCAGGCGCGCAGCTTGCAGTTAATACGCCGGAGGAGCGCGCCGTCTGGTCGCGCGTCAAGGCGGGCGGTATCGAAGGATTGCGTGTCGGGACCGCCGAGCAGCCGGTGCTCGCGAAATCGGGCGACAATTTGCGGATCGATTGGGGGTACGCGTATGTTGCCGCGCCTGCAGAGGAACACGCGACGTGGCATGTTGGACCGTCCAGCGCGCGGGCGGGCTTCATCGAGCGCGGTACCCTGCCCCGCTCCGACGACCTGGATGCACCCGCGACGCCACACGCGCGAAACGTGCCGGTGCTGGCCGTAACCTTCGATCTTGGTCGCGTCGGAACGCAGCCGATATCGCGACATCTGATGTTGGCGTACGACGACGGCTTCTCGATCGAGTACATGTACCGCAAGCTGCGGCCGTACTGGCGCCGCAAGGGTATGACGATGGCGGAGCTCTTGCAAACCGCGGAACGCGAGTTCCCGGAACTGCGGCAGCGCTGCGAGCGGCAGGACGCTGGGGTTGCGCGCGATCTCGACAGCGCCGGCGGCGCGAAATATGCTGCGCTTGCGATCCTCGCGTACCGGCAAACGCTGGGCGCGCACAAGCTGGTCGCCGATATCGACGGGACGCCGTTGTATTTTTCGAAAGAAAACTTCAGCAATGGATGCATCGATACCGTTGACGTGACATATCCGTCGTCGCCGTTCTTCCTGGTGTTCAACCCCGCGCTGCTGAAAGCGCAGCTCACCCCGGTGTTCGAGTATGCGGCGCTGCCGCGCTGGCCATGGCCATTCGCGCCGCACGATCTAGGTACCTATCCGCTTGCCGACGGCCAGGTGTACGGCGGCGGCGAACGCACGGAGCGCAACCAGATGCCCGTGGAAGAAAGCGGAAACCTGCTGACACTGTCGGCCGCCGTTGCCAAGGTGGATGGCAACGCGGACTTTGCACGCCGCTGGTGGCCGCTGCTGACAAAGTGGGCCGAGTATCTGCGTGAGAAAGGCATGGACCCGGAAAACCAGCTCAGCACGGACGACTTCGCCGGGCATCTCGCGCACAACACCAATCTGTCGATCAAAGCGATTGTCGCGCTCGATGGATACGCGATGATGGCCGGTATGCTCGGGCAGAAGGACGTCGCGGCACAATACAGCGCGCTCGCGCATGAGATGGCGGCAAAGTGGGTGCGTATGGCCGCCGACGACAGTCACTTCCGGCTAGCGTTCGATAAGCCGGGCACCTGGAGCCAGAAATACAACCTGGTGTGGGACAAGGTGCTGGGCTTGCATCTGTTTCCGCCCGAGGTCGCGCAAAAAGCAGTCGCGTTCTATCTAACGAAACAGAACGCGTACGGGCTGCCGCTCGACAATCGCGCCGCGTATACGAAGCTCGACTGGACGGTGTGGACCGCAACACTTGCGAACAATCGCTCCAATTTTGAAGCGCTGGTCGCGCCAGCCTACCGTTTCGCGAATGAATCGCCCTCGCGCGTCCCTTTAACAGACTGGTACGGCACCATCGACGCGAAGCAGCGCGGGTTTCAGGCGCGTTCCGTCGTCGGCGGCGTATACATGCCGCTGCTGGCGGATGCTCCGCTAGCGGACGCCTGGCGGGCACGCGCGCATTGAGCGCTTAACTGCATGCGCAGCGTATGGGACCTCGGCGGGCTCAATGTGCGTCACCTCACGCGGCGCGTCGTGAACGAAGCATGGGCGGATGACGTATTCGGCCAGGCCGCCAAGCTGTCTTATTTTTTCGTGCTCGCCGTGTTCCCACTGCTGCTTTTCGTGCTGGCGTTGTTGAGCGTAACGGGAACAGGAGACGACATCCTGCACGGTTTGCTTTCGTACTGGCGGCGCGTGCTACCGCACGCCGCCTACGACCTGGTTGCGCGCACACTCGGGGAAATCCGCGCTAAAGGCGGCTCGGGCAAACTGTCGATCGGCCTGATCGGCTGGATCTGGGCGGCGTCGAGCGGTATGAGCGCATTCATGGACGGCATGAACCGCGCGTACGACGTGGTGGAAGGGCGGCCGTGGTGGAAGGCGCGCTTACTGGCCGTGGTGCTCACGATCGCGTTGGCGATCTTCATTATCGTTTCACTCTCGATCGTGCTCTACGGAAGCCGCTTGGGCGAGCTTGCCGCGACCAATCTCGGAGCTCGCGAATTTTTCGATGGCGTCTGGGTATGGTTGCAGTGGCCAGTCGCGCTCGGCTTTCTGCTACTGGCGTTTGTGCTGCTGTATCGCTTCGCACCGGACCTGCGCGGACTGACGTGGACCAGGACGATGCCGGGGGCCATGATGGCAATAGTCCTCTGGCTGGCGGTGTCGTTCGGCTTCCGCATGTATCTGCGCTTTTTCAACAGCTATGGCGCGACTTACGGATCGCTCGGCGCCATGATCATCCTGATGCTGTGGTTCTACCTGACAGGCGCGGCCGTCTTGATCGGCGCGGAAATAAACTCCGAAATTGAGCACGCAGCGGCTGAAGCGGGCGAGCACGGCGCGCGTCTTCCCGGTGAGAAAGCGCCCGGCGAAAGGGCTGCGAAACGTCACGGGCGCCGCCATGCCTGAAAAGAGCCATGTGACACAATCGGATCATGCGGCGGGGTGCGTTTGCGATCGTCTGTTTCGGTCTGCTAACCACGCAGGCATTCGCGCAGCACGGATCGCAGCCGTTTAACGCCGAAGCGCTGCTACGCATCGCGCGCGTCAGCGATCCGCAGATCTCGCCCGACGGAAAAGCCGTCGCGTTCACGGTTACCTCAATAGACCTCACGCAAAATACGAAACCGGAACAGATTTACGTCGTGCCTGTCGACGGCGGCCCCGCGCGGCAAGTCACGACGCAGGGCAACAAGAACGAGCGTCCCCGCTGGATGCCGGATTCCAAACGTCTGCTGTTCGTATCCGACCGCAGCGGAGTGTCGCAGATCTGGATGATGGATGTCGACGGACTCAACGCACACCAGATCACGAGCGTGCCGACGGAAGCCGGCGGCGAGCTGCTTTCGCCGGACGGGAAATATCTTGTTTTTGCGAGCGAGGTTTACCCGTCTTGCGGCGCCGATATGGCCTGCAACGCGCAGCAGCTCGACAAAGAGAAGGCCAGCAAAACCAAAGCGCGGATATATACGAGCTTGCTGTACCGGCATTGGACGCAATGGCAGAGCGCGCGCCGCTCGCATCTTCTGTCGATGGAAGTGAACGGCGGTCCGCTGAAAGACCTCACGCCCGGCTCGAACGACGTTCCGCCGTTTTCGCTGGGCGGTCCGGAAGATTACGCCATATCGCCCGATTCGAAAGAAGTGGCGTTCACGATGAATACCGATCCGGTGCCCGCGACCAGCACGAACACTGACATTTTTACGGTGCCGGTAGGCGGCGGCGAAGCCAAGCGCCTGACCACGAACCTCGCGGCCGATAGCGGCCCCACGTACTCGCCCGACGGCAAGTACATCGCATATCGCACGCAGGTGCGCGCCGGATACGAGAGCGACCGCTGGCGTCTGGCGCTTTATGACCGCGCCGGCAGCATGATCAGAACACTGACGGAGGATATGGACCGGCCGCTGGTATCGTACACGTGGCCGCCCAACTCGCGCGCGATCTTTTTTACAACCAACGACCGCGGGCGCGAAGCGATTCAGATGCTGCCGGTCGAAGGCGGCGGCGCGCGCATGCTCGTGGGCGGCGCCAGCTCGTTCGGTGACATGCAGTTCAGCCCCGACGGCAAGATCATGGTCTACACCGGCCAGAGCGCATCGCATCCGGTGGAGATTTATCGCGCGGCATCGGGCGGCGCGGCCGTGCAGCTTACGCATCTGAACGATGCACTGCTGAGCGCGTATGCGCTGAATCCGCTGGAGGAGTTCGGGGTGGACGCATCGGACGGAGCGCGCGTATATAGTTTTCTACTTAAGCCGCCGGGTTTCGACTCCGCGCGCAAATATCCGGTGCTGTTCCTGATCCACGGCGGGCCGCAGGGCGCCTGGGGCGAGGACTGGAGCTATCGCTGGAACGCTCAGGTGTTCGCGGGCGCCGGTTACGTCGTTGTCATGCCAAATCCGCGCGGATCAGTCGGATACGGCCAGAAATTCACGGATGAGGTGAATTACGACTGGGGCGGCAAACCGTATACGGACATCATGTCGGTGGTGGACCATGTAGCCGCGCAGCCGTATGCCGACCCGGATCGCCTCGCCGCTGCGGGAGCCTCATTCGGCGGCTACATGATTGACTGGATGCTCGGCCATACGACGCGATTCAAGGCATTCGTGTCGCATGACGGCGTGTTCGACCTGCGCAGCATGGTGGGCTCGACGGAGGAATTGTGGTTCCCCATCTGGGAATTTCACGGCATGCCGTGGGACGATCCGGAGGCGTACGCGAAATGGTCGCCCAGTTTCTACGTGAAGAACTTCCAGACGCCTACGCTCGTAGTGCATGGCGAGCAGGACTTTCGCGTGCCGTACGCACAAGGATTGCAGCTTTTCACGGCGCTCCAGATGCAAAAGGCGCCATCGAAATTGCTGTTGTTTCCGGACGAGGGCCACTGGGTGCTGAAACCGGTGAATAGCGAGCTCTGGTATAACACAGTTCTCGACTGGATCGCACAGTGGACGCATCCGGCCGCAAAGCCCGCGGCCCAAGCAAGCAGGTAGACGCGCGAACATCGGACGCATGCGCATTGAGTGTTTCACAGGGCCGGGCTACGTCGTGTGCGGTACGAGCGTGAAGCCGATACTCCCATCATCTCCCCGACTGGCGACGCGGTAGTGTACGAGCGAACTGTTGTGCGCTAGCCCCAGCGGGTACTGATATTCTTTCAGCGCGTCCCACTTGAATTTGCGCGCGCTTCGGAGGTGATCACGTTACTATTTCGCTCGTAGGGCGCAAAATGCCGATCTCCGTTCGAGTTTGCCAGCCGAACGAAATAGCATCGCTCCGGGAAGCATACCGGGAAGAGATGCACTGCCAGATCATTCACGACTCGCTTCATGCCCGGCTGGGCTGGAGCACAGAATACCTTTTGGAAATCGACGGAACAGTGGCCGGATACGGGTCGGTGGCGATCGGCGGACCTTGGGCGAACGCGCACACGCTGTACGAGTTTTACGTCAAAGAGGATTGCCGGCGAAATGTCTTTGATTTGTTCGCGGCTTTGCTCGCCAAATGCAGTACAAGCACGATCGAAACACAAACGAACGACCCGATTCTCGCCACCATGCTGCACACGTTTGCGAAAAACGTCCGCGCGGGGGCAATTCTGTTCGAAGATCGTTTCGAAACAGATCTTGCTCCCGAGAGCGCCGGTTTCCGTCCTTCCGGATCCGGTGATGTGGAAGCACTAAAAACGTTAGACCTGGACGACTCAGCGCGCTGGGTCGTCATATTTGACGGCGAGATTGCGGGAGCGGGCGGCGTGCTCTATCACTACAACCGCCCCTACGGCGATGTTTACATGAAAATCGCTGAACCGTTCCGAGAGAAGGGCCTCGGATCTTATCTGGTTCAGGAGTTAAAGAAAGCGTGCCGAGCCGGCGGCAGTGTTCCCGCCGCACGCTGCAACGTAGCGAACCTTGCGAGCCGAAGGACCCTGCAGAAGGCGGGTTTCGTACCCTGCGGCAACCTGATTACCGGCGACGTGGCAGGGAACGCGTAGCTGTTTTCCTAAACGTTGCTCTTGCGCTCGTACGGCTGCTTCAGGAATTTCGCCGCCTGCTCCTGCGCACCCGCCGTATTGTCCCGCGTACGCAGCGCATGGTTGTATTCATTTACCGCGCGGTCCCGCTGGCCCGTGATGTCGAAAATGTTGCCGAGCTTGATGTGGGCCCAGACTTCGGTCCACTTGGGATCGAGATCGCCGTTCAGCGATTCGCGGAACTCGTTCGCGGCCGACTGGTAATTGTTCTGGAACAGGAAGATCTCGGCTACGCGGTAGTGCGCGAGCGAGCTGTTGTGCGCGACATCGAGCGCCTTCTGATACTCCTTCAACGCATCGCCGTATTCGCCAACTTGCGCGAACTGCTCGCCGCGCTTGATCGCAACCGCAACACGGATGCTCGGATCGAAGTGTAGAACCTTGCTCTGGGGATCGAGAATCACGTTCTTGGGCTTGCCGAACGTATCGACGGTGAACTCCGACGACGGCCCGGAGACTTCCACGCGCTTATCTTCCGGATTGCCTTCGGTCTCGATGCGCAGGTCCACCGGCATCTGGAACGTATCCAGGTCCTGCGTGATCTTGCCCATCACGCGGAAGCCCTTCTGCGTGCGGAAAATGGTGTAGTCCAATTTGAATGTTGGCGCACCCGTGGATTCCAACCACTGCAGGAAGAACGGCTGCAGGTTGCGGCCGGAGATCAATTCCGCCGCTTTGCGGAACTCCTGCGTATTGACCGGCTTCCAGCTATATTCTTCCGGAAAGCCTTTCATTAACTTGAAAAATCCCTGGTCGCCCATGACGCTGCGCAACATGGACAGCACTGCCGCACCTTTGCTGGCGGTCTCGGCCCAGTATTCCGGCGAATAGTCGTCGAGCCGGGCAGCCTGAATTACCGGCGGATTATCGACCGTCAGGGCCTCGACGTAGGTGTCGCGCAGTTGTTCCGACGCGGCGCCCGGACCATCGGTGTGTTCGGTGTACAGGATCTCGGCGTAACGTGCGTTCCCGTTCTGCAGCCATATATGATCGCGCGTGACAGGCGAAACCAGCGCGCCCCACCACTGCCGCGCGACTTGATTGACCAACTGCCGTGAACTGACCTGGGTGCCGATCGTCTTCGGCGAGAGGAAAAGCAAACCGGGCGCGGAGTATCCGGCTGCGGAGCCGTCTTCAGTTTCGACCAACGTCAGGTTGGCCTGGGGCGGCAACCCGTACAGACTGGTCAGATACGTCATCACTTTCCCGGTTTCCTGGCCGTAAGCCTGCGCCATATTCGCGCGGGAGCGGAAGTAGACATCCGTCACGACGCCGCTTTCGGTGACGCGCTGCGGCTGGCCCTGCACGACAGCGATGCTGCCCGGGAAGGAGGGGTGATTGTAGTGAAAAACGAACGTGCTCTTGTCGCCGGCGGAGCGGTCCGAATCGCCCGACCCGCTCGCCAGCACCGTGTAGCCAGTCGGAACGGTGACTTTCGTGTCGGCCGTGAAGCGGTCCGTGGTGTACCCCGAGATTGGGAACCAGCGCGCCGGGTAGAGCAGGTACGCGTAATCGGGATGGATGGCCGTGAACTTCACTCCGTAAACGGGCGAGTCTTCCGCGCCAGTCAGGCGTCCATCGTAGGCGAAGGTCACGGTGGCGGCCTGGCCCTTCGGGAGCGGCTGCGGGAAGTTCAGGCGCACCGTGAAGTCGTCCGCCGAGCGCGATGTCGGGATCTGCTGCCCGCCAGCCGCGGTCACGCGCGACACGTTCAGCGCATTATTCAGCTCAAACGTGGCAGTGGACACGCCATCTTCGAGCGGCGTGAAGCGCACCTGGACGTTTGCCGAGAGCGTCTGCGTGCGCGGGTTGATGTCCGCGTCGATGTTGTAATGGTCGACCTGAATGCGCGAACGCTGTGGCCGGTCCTCGGCCTTGGCAAACCACGCGCCAGCGAACGAAACGGCGCCCGCCAGCACTCCGGCGATCACAGTTCTACGAAGCATGAACCAAGTCCTTTTCCATTAACGCGCAAACGTGTCGGGCGGCGACGCGCATGGGATCGTCGCCTGTAGCAAGCCGCTCGGATACCTCGGCCAGATCGCGGCGCATCGTGTCGCGGCGCTCCGGATCACGCAGTAGCGCCAGCGTCTCGCGGGCCAGCGCGGCGGGCGTGCACTCGCCCTGTATAAGTTCGGGAGCCACCTGCCGGCCTGCAATGAGATTTACCATCGAGAGAAACGGCACGCGCACTAAGCGTCGGCCGAGGAACCAACTCAACGGATGCACGCGATAAAAGGCCACTAGTGGAGTCCCCAGCAGACAGGCCTCAATCGTGACGGTGCCGCTGGCCGCGAGAGCGGCATCGGCCGCGGCCAACACATCCCAGGTTTGGCCCTCGCACACCTGTACCTCCGAACCGGTCCTGAAAAGTTGGATGGATGCGCCGCGAAAGCGTTCCCGGAATTTTGCATCTGCCGGTAACGAAAGAATGAAACGGGCTTCGGGAAGCTCGCGCCGCACCAACTCCACGGCCCCGGCAAGCACTGGCAGATGGCGCTCGATTTCGCCGTGGCGGCTGCCGGGCAATAGCGCGATGAGCGGCTCCCCTGCCCCGGCGCCGTACCCGGAGCGCAGTTGCTCCCGAGATGCGGTCGGGCGCAGCAGGCGCGCTAACGGGTGGCCGATGTATGTCGCGTTTACGCCGCGGCTAGCGAAGAAGTCTTCCTCAAACGGAAAAATACACAGCAGCCGATCAAGAATCCGGCGCATGAGGGGCACGCGGCCCTGCCGCCATGCCCAAGCCTGCGGGGCGACGAGCAAAACCACACGCACGCCGCGCTGGTGGAGTTTGCGCGCCAGCCGCAGGTGAAAATCGGGGCTGTCGGTGAGCACGGCCACCTCGGGCGGCGTGCGGTCTACGGCCCGGAGCAGCTTGCGATACTCGCCCCAGATGCGTGGCAGGTGCCGGACGACTTCGACCAGCCCAACGACCGAGAGGCTTTCCGCGTTCACAACGGCCTCCACTCCCGCGGCACGCATGCGGGGTCCCGCGCATCCAAAGAAGTGCAGGGACGGATCGGACGCCTTCAGCGCGGCGACCAGAGCGGCCGCGTAGAGGTCCCCCGAGGCCTCCCCGGCGGAAACAAAAACTCTTTTAGCCACTATAACTTAGTGTAGCCCAGGGACATTGCCTGGGCGCTATGCGTGATAAAATGAAGACCTCACAATCCATGGCCGTACAGCCCGACCCAGCCCAGCCCGACCTCTCGAAACTGAGTGTCGGCCAATTCGCGGAACGGTTCCGGGACGATCTGATTCCGCTTGGCAGCACATTTTCCTATTTTTGCGCTTCGGTGCCGCTTTCGGAAGACGACGTCAAGGAATATTTAGAGGAGCCGATCGCCGCGCTACCCCCATCGATCGCGACGGTGCTGCCGAAAATCTCCATCATGCTGGTGCCCTACCTGGAGCGTGTGGACGGCAAGGACAAGAACCTCGCGCGGGACTACGTGTGTGCACAGAAGCCCCCGGACAGCCGCATGTTCTGGGCATCGCAGGTCCGCACCGAAGGAGAGGAGATCCTGTTCTTCGCGCTGAAGGACCAGGACGTCGCGGAATATCACTACCGGTTCTATCGCATGATCGCGTCGCTCATGGCCGACCGGCTCACGGACACCGCCGAAGCGCAGTACTTCCAACTGCTCCGTGAGGAACTGCGCGCCGGCGTCCACGGCGAGGTGGACGAAGAGAGTTGGCACGCCAAGCAGGGCCTGCTGCGCCGCCAAAGCAACGTCCGCAAAGAGACGAAGCTGTTCCGGGATTACGCCAAGCAGTCTTTTATAGACACATTAACGCTATACCTACACGGGATTTGCTGTGACATCGACGTGGAAACCGGCCCGCGGCAGATTGCAAGCCGGTATCTTAGAAAACGCCTGAACCTGCTGCACACGCTGTTCCCGCCGCCAACGGGGTATGCGGTTTTCGCGGAGCAGTTGCGGGACAGCGACGAGCGTCGTGATTA
>JAICMB010000017.1 GCA_025929455.1 Bryobacteraceae bacterium
GCCGCCGGCGGACGTCGCGGCACGCGAGAAATCGAAAGGCAAGATGAGTAGCTCCGCTCTCTGAATGACAGCGCGCACGGCGGTTTCCCGCCGGTATTCCCTATTCACTATCGCGCATTTCGCGCGGCGCGCGGAGTTTCCGCCCGCCGGCGGGTACAATAATTATTTCTCAAAACAGAGGTAGTTCTGCGCGCGCCGGTGCTTTCCACGATCGTCATTCCCCGCCCCTCTGGTGTGTGTCGAACCGCGACATACGGCGGCCGCTCGTGAACGCGACCCGGCGCGAGTTCGTCGCCTCCATCTGCCGCACCGCCGCGATATTCAGTCTCGATCAGCTTGTCGATGGCGCCGGGCTCGGTGTCAAATTTGTGAATGTCGCGCGCGAGGCCGGGTTGCGCGCTAAGACCATCTTCGGTAGCGAAAAGAAGAACAAATACCTGCTCGAAACGACCGGCTGCGGCGTTGCGTTTTTCGACTACGACAACGACGGCTGGCTCGATATTTTCCTGGTAAATGGAACGCGCTTCGAAACCAAATGGCCGGCCGGCGGAGCGCCTGTCTCGCGGCTCTACAAGAACAACCGCGACGGCACCTTTACCGACGTCACGATAAAGGCGGACGTTGCGCGCACCGGCTGGGGGCAAGGCTGCTGCACCGGCGATTACAACAACGACGGGCACGAGGACCTTTTCGTAACGTACTGGGGCGATTGCGCGCTCTACCGCAACAACGGCGACGGCACCTTCACCGACGTGGCCCCGAAAGCCGGGGTGACCACGCGCACCACCACGGGCCTGCAGCGCTGGAATACCGGGTGCGCCTTTCTGGATTATGACCGCGACGGCCATCTGGACCTGTTTGTAGCCAACTACATAGACTTCGATCCGAAAACCGCTCCGCTGCCTGAGTCCGGCCCGTGCCTCTATAAAGGACTGCTGGTCGCGTGCGGGCCGCCCGGTCTCAAAGGCGGCAAGAATATCCTGTTCCACAACAACGGCAACGGTACGTTCACCGACGTGTCGCAGAAGTCCGGTATCCTGAAAAGCCCCGGCACGTACGGGCTTGGCGTTCTCGTGGCCGACTTCGACAACGATGGCTGGCCCGACATCTACGTAGCCAACGACTCCACTTCATCGGCGCTCTTCAAGAACAATCACGACGGCACCTTCACTGACGTCGCGATCGAAGCGGGAGTCGCCTATAGTCCCGATGGGAAACCGCAGGCGGGAATGGGCGTGAGCGCGGCCGATTACAACCTGGACGGCAAACTCGATATTGTCAAGACTAACTTTGCCGGTGACACCTCCAGCCTTTACCGCAACACCGGCGATATGACGTTCGAAGACCAGACCTTCCAGGCGGGACTTGGCCGCAACACGCGTTTCCTAGGATGGGGCATCGGGTTTCTCGATTTCGACAACGACGGCCTGGCGGACATCCTGGTGTGCAACGGCCATGTCTATCCCGAAGTCGGCGAAACCGACGCGGAGTCCGGTTACCGCGAGCGCAAGATCCTCTATCGCAACAACGGCAACGGCAAATTCACGGATGTGTCCATGGATGCCGGGTCCGGCATTCTCGAACAGGTGCCTGGCCGCGGCTGCGCGTTCGGCGACTTCGATAACGATGGCGACATCGACGTTGTCGTCAACTGTATCAATGACGTGCCGCAGTTACTGCGCTGCGATTCGTCCACCGGCAATCACTGGATCAAAGTGAAAACGGTCGGCGTGAAAAGCAACCGCAGCGGCATCGGCGCGCGCGTGTATTGCACCGCCAACGGCCGCCGCCAGATGGACGAGGTGCGCAGCGGCGGCAGCTACATTTCGCAAAACGACATGCGCGTCCATTTCGGCCTGGGCGCCGCCGCCACCGCCGATATCGAAGTGCACTGGCCCAGCGGCGCGGTTGACAAGTTAACCGGCGTCAAAGCCAACCAAATCCTGACCGTCCGCGAAGGCAGTTCCGCACCGCATTTCACGTAGGTCCGTGGTGGGGCGGCCGGTCGGTGTTTGCCGGCTGCCCGGCCCGCGCTCCCTCACCGCTCGTGCGCGTGCACACCCGCCGCCGGCGCCCGCACCGCGCGCCCACCCTCGATGGAGTGCCACCCCAAGTAGATAAACATCCCCGCCGCCACGGCCAGCAGCGCACCGGTCCAATGCGCGGAGTGCATCTCAAGTCCGATCGCCAGCGCGCCGCCCGCGAGCGTCATGCCCTCCGCTGCAATCGCCGCCAGCAGCGACCGGGAGTGCGATTCGAGCGACGCCCGCAAAATTGCCCCCAGCGCGAGCCCTTCCGGCACTTTATGCAGCGCGATTCCGAGCAAAAATGCCGCGCGCACCGCTTCATTCGCGCCCTGCGACGATGCAAGAGCCCAGCCATCGAAGAAGCTGTGTATCGACGTCGCCGCCAGCAGCGGAACCGCGAAGCCGTGCAAGGGAGTCGCGCAGCCCGCGTGATCGTGGCTGTGCGAACATGCCGGGCAGACCGGATACAGGAACCGGTCGACAACCCACAGCAACGCCAGTCCGCCGGCCGCGCAGGCAACCGAAAGGATCCAGCCGTGCGCGACCGCCACTTCCGGCAGCACCCATACGGCGGAGATGAGAATGAGCAGAATGCCGCTCGCGCGCAGCAACGGGCTCGACAGCCGCGGCGCCTCTTCGAGACGTGTGCCGACTGCCGCCCCCGCGCACGCCAACAGAAAAACAGCGGAAACCCAGCCCAAATAACACTCTAACCCGCCGTGGTCAGAACCACCCGGAAACGCGCCTTGCCGCGCAGCATGCACTCATACGCTTCGTTTACGCGATCGAGCGGAAATACCTCAGTCATGGGCCGCGCGCCGGTGAGAGCGCTGAACGCCAGCGTGTCCTGCGAATCGATGGACACCCCCGAATACCAGCCGCGCACGCCGCGCCGTCCGCCGATCAGCGGACCCGGTGAAACCTGAAACGGCCCGCCCGCGCCGATCACCATCAACGTCCCGTCGGGGCCGAGCGCCGGAACTGCTGCGCTCATGGCCGCCGCATCCGGTGCAGTTGCCAGGATGGCCTTCGCGCCGCCCATCTTGGTCAGCTCGGCGTTGGCGTCCTGCCTCTGATTGTCGATGTAGACATGCGCGCCCAACTGTCGCGCCAGTGATTCTTTGTCCTGCCCGCGCGCAATCGCGATGGTGCGGAAACCCATCTTCACGGCGAACTGCACGGCAAGATGCCCGAGGCCGCCGATGCCGAGCACCGCGACAAGGTCGCCCGGCCGCGCGCCGCTATTGCGCAGCGCGTTGAACGTGGTCACGCCGGCGCACATCAACGGGGCCGCTGCGACGGAGGACAATTCGTCAGGGATTCGCGCGAGCGCGGAGGCCGTCGCGATCATAGCCGTCGCGTACCCGCCGTCGTACGTGATGCCGGTGATGCGCGTCTCATTCAGGCAGGCGAAAAAGTTTCCGCGCCGGCAGTTATCGCAGTAGCCGCAGTAGCCGCCGTTCCAGCCCACTCCGACCCGCTGCCCGGTGGACCAGCCGCGCACGCCGGCGCCCACGGCATCGATCACGCCGGCGACCTCGTGTCCCGGAACGCGCGGGTATTCGACACCGGGAAACCCGCCGTCTTTGGTGAAAATGTCGCTGTGGCAGATGCCGCACGCCTCGACTCTTATGCGGACGCTGCCGGGGCCCGGTTCGGGCAGTTCGCGCTCTACGATTTCAAACGGACCTTGCGGCCGGGAGACCTGTACCGCGCGCATGGTGGCCATGCCCGCAGTGTGACACGAATCAGAGCGACAACACCGGGCACGGCGCGTCGCGAATGATGGCGTACGCGTTGGTCCTGAGGCGGCCGAACGTTCGCTGCATTCGGCCGCGCCCGATGATCACCAGATCTGCGGCGCGCTCCTCCGCGGTTTGCCGCACGACGGCGGCGGGGGCACCGGTACCGGTCGTAACGGGCAGATTAGTTCCGAGATCGCGCTGTATGCGGTCGATCTCTTCACGCGCGGTCTGCTCGATCACCTTCGGCGGCGGACTGGCATGCACGAGACGGAGTTCCGCGCCTAGCGCACCCGACAGCTCCCGTGCGGCCGTCACAAGCCGTTTCGCTTCCTCGTCCGTATCGATCGCGCACAGGATCTTTTTATAATCCGTCCTGACCGCGACTTCGGTCTCTTCGACATGCGGGGCCGCCCAAACCGCGCAGGTCGCATCATGCAGGACTTTCGCCGTTACGGAGCCGATCAGGAAGCTGCGGAACTTGCCCGCTCCGCGCGTCGGCATCATGATCAGGTCGACGCCGGTCGCCTCGGCGAACTGAACGATGGCGATGGCGGCGTCGCCGCTCTCGACATGCGTGGCGACGCGCTCAGGCGCGAGCCCGTCCGGAAGCTGAAACGCCGAGACCAGCTCGCGCTGCGCATCGCGCTCCATCGCTTCGGTATCGAGCAGCATCGGATAGAACGGTTCGCCGCCGCCGTGGAACGGTTGGAAAACCGGCAGTGCATGGAGCAGTGTGACGCGCGCCTCGAAGCGTTGCGCCATGGCCTTGACGGCGGGCCAGATCGCGCGGCAGCTCCCTGAGAAGTCGACCGGAAACAGAATGTTGTGAAACGAATTCATAGCCGGATCCTCACTAATTGTGTGCACGTGCGCTGCCGCTGCACCGGACGTTTCTTGGCCGCGACAGGTGTGCGTTAACGCGCAAAGTGCGCCTGCACTGCGCGTTAACGCGCAGCGGAGCGCGTCAAATTCGGGCGATTTGTCGGCACGCCACGTGCGTTACAAAGGGGGAGGAGAGCAGATGTTCCCACCCGAAAGAATTCTGTTTCCGGTCGATTTCTCGAAGAGATGCGACGCGGTCGCTCCTATGGTGGAGACCTATGTTGGCCGTTTTCAAGCGGAGTTGGTCGTGCTGCATGCTGTTCCGCCGGTGGACTCCGCATACGGAGTGCCTCTGGTTGACGCCGTTACGCCGGCGAGAGCACGGATGTCGGGATATCTTACCCGCGAATTCGAGTACTTCGATGTTCAGCGCGTCGTCACGCAGGGCGATCCGGCCTTGACGATCATCGATTACGCGGAAAACAACGGCATGGACCTGATCATGATGCCGACGCACGGCTATGGGCGGTTCCGCAGATTTGTGATTGGTTCCATCACGGCAAAGGTGTTACACGATGCGGCCTGCCCGGTCTGGACCAGCGTGCACACGGAAGAAACGCCGCCGCTTGGGGGCATCCAGTTCCGCCACATCGTTGCGGCCATCGACTTCGGTCCGCAAACGCCCTGCGTGTTGAAGTGGGCCGCAAACTTTGCGGAAGAGACGGGCGCCGGGCTGACGCTGGTGCACGCGGTACCCACCGCGCAGGAGATTCCCGGGTTTTACTGTGAACAGTGCTTTAAGCAGGAGATGCTGCGCGAGGCTCGCGAGCGCGCGGTGCGCACGCTGAACGACGCCGGCATACACAACGGGCACATCAGCGTGGCGGCGGACGATGTGGTGCGCGCGATTTCCGAAACTGCGCGGCAGCTTCAGGCGGACCTGGTCGTGATCGGACGCGGACCCACCAGCGGACTGGGACGCTTGCGCACACAGGCGTATCAGATCATCCGCCAATCGCCGTGCCCGGTCGTGAGTGTTTAACGTCGTTAGCATTTAACGGCGCGGCGCGATCGCAGTACCATGCGAGACGACGGCGGCTGCTGCATGGAAAATTTTTCTGTTCTCGATGCGTACTGGCGGGCGGCGAATTACATATCCGTCGGGGAGATCTATCTTCTCAACAACCCTCTGCTCCGCGAGCCGCTGCGGCCTGCTGACATCAAGCCCCGCCTGCTGGGCCACTGGGGCACCACACCGGGACTGAATTTCATCTACGCGCACCTCAATCGCGTGATTCGCGAGCGCGACCTCGATATGATTTACATCGCCGGTCCGGGACACGGCGCCCCCGGCGTCGTCGCGAACACATATCTGGAAGGGACCTACTCGGAGCTGTATCCGAACATCGGCCGGGATGAAGACGGACTGCGCCGCTTGTTCCGGCAGTTTTCGTTTCCGGGCGGCATTCCGAGCCACGCCGCGCCGGAGACGCCGGGATCGATTCACGAAGGCGGCGAACTCGGCTACAGCATCGCGCACGCGTACGGCGCGGTGTTCGACAACCCCGATCTGATCGTCGCCTGCGTGGTGGGCGATGGGGAGGCGGAAACGGGCGCGCTGGCGGCGAGCTGGCATTCCAACAAGTTTCTGGACCCGGTCACCAGCGGCGCCGTGCTTCCGATCTTGCATCTCAACGGCTACAAGATCGCGAATCCGACGCTGCTGGCGCGCATCCCGCACGCGGAGCTAGAAGAGCTGCTGCGTGGATATGGATACGTGCCGTATTTTGTCGAAGGCGACGACCCGCCCAAAATGCACGCGCTGATGGCGGAGACGCTGGATAAAGTGCTGAACGAGATCGCGGACCTTCAGGCGCGCGCGCGTTCCGGCGGCGGCCTCAACGGATATGCGCACTGGCCCGTTATCGTGTTGCGCAGCCCCAAGGGATGGACGGGCCCGAAGGTGGTGGACGGAGTACAAATCGAGGGCACCTTCCATTCGCACCAGGTGCCGCTCGCGGGCGTTCGCGAGAACCCGCAGCATCTGCAGATTCTCGAACAATGGATGCGCAGCTATCGTCCCGAGGAACTGTTCGACGAGGCGGGCGCCGTCCGCCCGGAGCTAACGGCGTTTGCCCCGAAGGGTGATCGCCGCATGGGCGCGAATCCGCACGCCAACGGAGGGTTGCTGCTCCGCGATCTACGGCTGCCGGATTTCAGCGCCTATGCCGTCAATGTGCCTTCGCCGGGCGCGAACGAAGCGGAGGCCACACGCGTGGTGGGGACGTTTCTCCGTGACGTCATGCGATGTAACGACAAGTCGCGCAACTTCCGCATCGTGGGCCCGGATGAAACCGCTTCGAACCGGTTGGACGCGGTGTTCGAGGCTACCGCGCGGGCGTGGGAAGAGCCCATCATTCCGACTGACGACCATCTCGCGCCCGACGGCCGCGTTATGGAAATCCTGAGCGAGCACATCTGCGAAGGCTGGCTGGAGGGCTATCTGCTCACCGGCAGGCACGGGCTGTTCTCCTGCTACGAGGCGTTCATCCATATCGTCGATTCGATGTTCAACCAGCACGCGAAATGGTTGAAGGTGAGCCGCGGAATTCCGTGGCGGCGTCCGATCGCATCGCTCAACTACCTGCTCACCTCGCACGTCTGGCGTCAGGATCACAACGGCTTCAGCCATCAGGACCCGGGCTTCATCGATCACGTCGTGAACAAGAAGGCGGACGTCGTGCGCGTGTATCTGACGCCCGATGCCAACACGCTGCTGTCCGTAATGGACCATTGCCTGCGCAGCCGCAATTACGTGAACGTCATCGTAGCTGGTAAGCAACCCGCGCCGCAGTGGCTCGACATGGATGCCGCCATACGGCACTGCGCCGCGGGAGCGAGCATCTGGACCTGGGCAAGTAACGATGAGGGTGTGGAACCGGACGTCGTAATGGCGTGCTGCGGCGACGTGCCGACGATGGAGACGCTCGCCGCGGTCGACATCATACGCGAGCACCTGCCGGATTTACGCGTGCGCGTGGTCAACGTGGTGGACCTGATGACGCTGCAGCCCTCAAGCGAGCATCCGCACGGATTTTCCGATAAGGATTTCGACGGGCTGTTCACGACCAACAAGCCGGTGATCTTCAACTTTCACGGCTATCCGTGGCTGATCCACCGCCTCACCTATCGGCGCACGAATCACGACAACTTCCACGTGCGGGGGTACAAAGAGGAAGGCACCACCACGACGCCGTTCGACATGACAGTGCTCAACCAGATCGATCGCTATCATCTCGTGATGGACGTAATCGACCGCGTGCCGGGTCTCGTCAATCGCGCCGCACGTTTGAAGCAGGCGATGCGCGATAAACTCATCGATCACAAACGCTACATCACCGCGCACGGCGAAGACATGCCCGAGATCCGCAACTGGCACTGGCAGGGACGCGTTCCGGAGTGAAAATCCTGGCCGTGAATACCGGGTCATCTTCGGTCAAGACGGCCGTATTCGACAGCGCCACGATGCGGCGCGACACGCCGGTTGCCGATCACGCGCACTCGCCCGATCAACCGCTCGCGGATGTCTTGGGCAAAGTGATCCGGGAGGCCGCGCCCGTTGACGCCGTAGTACACCGCGTCGTCCATGGCGGCGACAAGCTGCGCGCGGCCGTGCGCATCACGCCGGAGGTGCAGGCCGAAATTGAGCGCTGTGTCGAGCTTGCGCCGCTGCACAATCCGGTGGCGCTCGCGGGCATCGCTGTCGCTCGCGAGGCGCTCGGTGCGGAGGTCCCCGAAGTTGCCGTGTTCGATACGGCGTTTCATGCCACGTTGCCGCCGGAAGCGTACACTTACGGCGGTCCGCGCTCGTGGCTCGGCCGCGGAATGCGGCGCTACGGCTTTCATGGTGTTAGCCACGCCTACGCAACGCGGCGCGCCGCCGAACTGGCAGGCTCCCTGCCGGGCAAGCTGGTGACATGCCATCTGGGAAGCGGTTGCTCGCTCGCGGCGGTGCAGGCCGGCGCGTCGGTGGATACAACGATGGGCTTTACGCCGCTTGACGGTATCGTGATGGAAACGCGCTCGGGTGCGGTCGATCCGGGGCTGCTTTTGTTTCTGTTGCGCGATGCCAGCTGCACGCAGGACAAGCTCGAGCACGTTCTGAATTTCGACTCCGGTCTGAAAGGTTTATCCGGACTATCCGGCGACATGCGTGAGATTCTGGCGGCGCGCGCGGGCGGAAATGCGGACGCGGCGCTCGCGTTCAACGTTTGGCTGCACCGCTTATGCGGGGGAATCGCGGCGATGAGCGCCAGTTTACGCGGCCTCGACGCACTCGCGTTCACGGGCGGCGTGGGCGAGAACAGCGCCGTGGTGCGGGGAGCGGCCTGCGAGCGGCTCGCATTTTTAGGCGTACAGTTGGACCCGGGGTTAAACGCGTCCACAAAAAAAGAAGACCGCGAACTCAGCCGGGCTGGGTCCGCGGTCCGCGCATTTGTGATACACACGCGCGAAGAATGGGAAATGGCCCGCGAGTGCTCTGCGCTCCTCCGCGCGCCGCAAACTTGATCAAGCGTTGGCCGCGACGGCGGCTTTCTTCTCCATCTCCTCGGCCGCCGGGAACAGGATGTTGTTCTCCAGGTGGATATGCTGATGGAGGTCGCGTTCGAACTCGTCGAGTCCGGCGTACAGCGCGCGATAAGTCGGGCAGGCATCGGCCGGAGGTTGGTAATCGCTCGCCAGGTTGCGGATCTCCGCTACCAGCGCGCCTGCGTCGTCATGCTCGGCGAGCATGCGCGCGATCGGGTTCGCGACCGTCCCGAACGGAGCCGCGACGGTCTGGCCGCCCGCTTTCTCCAGCCGGTCGATGAACGGAAATAGCATGTGCTCTTCCTTCATAGCGTGCGACAACAGCTCGTCCGTCAGCGCCTGGAACAGCGGCGCCATCTGGATCACCTCGGGGTGCGACTGTCCATGGCGCGCGACCACTTTCTCGAGCAGCGCCGTGATGCGCGGCGTTTCGCGGCGAATATAGCCGTGGTGCGCCGTTACGATGTGCTCGATCAACTCGCCTGCGGGTCCAGTCCCCCAGTCTTTCTGCGGCGCGGCCTCTTTCCCCGCCTCTTCCAGCATCTCCAGCACATGGTCCACCCGCACGTTGGCGCGTTCGCAAGCCTCGGTCAGCGGTTTCTTCCCGCCGCAGCAATAATCAATGCCTAGAGCCTCGAAAACCCGCGTTGCCCCGGGGTTCTCGATCGCGATGTCGCGCACTGTCTTCGTCTGATAGGTGTTCATCGGTCCCTCTGTTTCAAAGATGCCTCGCGCGACCTCCGGTTGCAGTGACAAAAGTCACCGCTTCTGAGTAGTTTGTTCTGGACAATAAAAGTTGTTTCTTCTGCACAATAAGAATTGAGGAGATTTCATGGTCGCGACGCCGCCGGCGCCAGCCATCGCTGAATTGAGAGAGCACGAAACGCGGCTCCAGCGCGCCGTCACGGTCTGGATTATCACGGGGTTGCTGTTTATGCTGGCGCCCGGTACTTTTCTGGGCGTCTGGAACCTGATCAGCATCAGCGACGGACATTCCGCGGCGACTATCGATCCGGCGTGGATTCAGGCGCACGGCCACGCGCAGATTTTCGGCTGGATCGGAACGTTCATCATCGGGATCGGCTTCTATTCGCTGTCGAAGATGGGACAGTTGAGCCGCGTGCCGATCTGGCGTCCGTGGGTGAGCTGGGCGCTGTGGACCAGCGGCGTTCTGATGCGCTGGCTGACCAATCTGTACGCCGTGGAATGGCGTGTTCTGCTGCCGCTCTCGGCTGTGCTCGAAATCGCCGGTTTCGGTTTGTTTTTCCTCACCGTCTCCCGCCATCGCCCGGCGGCGCCCGGGCCATTGAAGATAGCGCGGCCCGTATGGATGACGGTGGTGATCATCTCGACCTGCGGCTTTATGACGGCGCTGCTGGCCAACTTCGGCACGACGCTATGGCTGGCCGTGGCGGGCGACAGTCCCGCGATTCCGCACCTGCTCGACCAGCGTATCCTGCCGCTGTTTTCGTGGGGATTCCCGGTACTCGCAGTATGGGGCTTCAACGCGCGCTGGCTTCCGGTGTTCCTGGGATTGCCGGAAGGCAATATGCGCCGCCTGCAACAGGCCGTACTGACCGTGGTGGCCGCTCTGTGCTGTGCCGGATTCGGCCTTTGGACCTTGTTCGGCGTACTCACGCTCGTTGCCGCCGTGCTCGCCGCATCCGCTCTGCGAGTTTTCGCGCACGCCGTAAACCCGCCCAAAGTAAAGGGCATTCATCCCTCGTTCCCGTTCTTTGTACGTTCTGCGTACGTGTGGCTGCTTGTATCCACCGTACTCACGATCGCCGCGGCGCGTTGGGATGCGGCGGGCGGCCTGTGGGGAGCATCGCGCCACGCACTTACGGTGGGGTTCCTGGCCATCATGGTGTTCGCGATCGGTCAGCGCGTGCTGCCGGCCTTCTGCGGCATGCATGTGCTGTTCAGCCCGCGGCTGATGTTCGCCTCGCTGGCGCTGCTCTCGCTGGGGTGTTTCCTCCGCGTCACGTCGGAAGTCGGCGCCTACGAAGGCTACCTTCCGGGGCTCTGGCCCGTGCTGCCAATCTCTGCCGTAATCGAGATGACCGCGATCACACTATTCGCGGGCAACCTGCTGATTACGTGCGCGCCGCGTCCGGGCGCCCCCGCGTAACCGGTGGGGCAGGTTGGCAACCCGGTCTGCCCTGGTCTTTCGCGAAAGCCAGTTCCCTGTAGCACGTGCCCGGCTTGGCGGTTGACCACTCTCCAGGAACTCCGATCTAAGTTCTTTCTTTTCAGCGAGCGCTTCTGGCGAGTTTCTGCTCGAAGCGACGTCCCGCCAGGGTCGTCCGGCGCTCCTGAGGAACTTCCCGCGCCGATGCTCCGACGTGGGGCAGGTTGTCAACCTGCGGCGGGTTGCCAAACCCGCCTCGTCCACCGCCCCACGATGCCCCGTGCTTACTGGCGAGACCCAGTTCCTTGTAGCCCATGCCCAGGTTGACGGTTGGCCACTCCAGATCCGCTTCGCCCACTGCCGCTACAGCACCGACCCCAAATCCGCCTCCAGCCCGCCGCGGTCGAGAATCGTAATCTCTCTACCCTCAATGCGGATAAACCCCTGCGCCTGCAGACGCGCAAGATTGCGCGATACCAGTTCCCGCACGGTGCCGATGTGCGCCGCCAACTCCTGGTGGCTGGACGTAAGCACAATTTTCCCGTCGCCGTCCGCGGACGCCTGCCGCAGCAACCAGGAAATCAGCCGGTGCCGCACCGTCGTGAAGGAAAGCTCTTCGATGATGCCGACCAGCCGCCGCAACCTCGACCCGACCACCTGCAGTACTTTCAACGCGATTTCGGGATGCTCCAGGCACAAGGAGTGAAAATCACGGCGTGAGATGAACAGTACGCTGGACGGCTCCGCCGCCTGCGCGGACGCTGGATACGCGCCTCCATCGAACACCGGCAGTTCGGCGATCGAGTTGCGAGCGCCTTCCACGGCCAGCACCTGCTCGCGCCCGCCCGCTGACATCTTGAAGATCCGAATGCGGCCGTCCGCGACCACGAACAGGCCCGCGCAGGGATCCCCCTCGGCAAAGAGCATCTGAAGCGGCGCGTATCGCCGCAATTCGGTCCGCCCCGCCAGCGCGCGCATTTCCGCGTCATTCAGCGCAGCGAATAGCGGCGTCGCGCGCAGAACTTCCGAAGCAATGGGGTCACTTTCGGGCACGTTTTCATTGTCTCCGAAGCGCGCGAAAAGTGACATAAGTCACTGGCATTTTTCGTGCTTAATGAAAAAATGAAAATAGAGGACCAATGACAGCCACGGCAGTACGGGATCGAAAAACACAGTCCACGGACAAACACTTCCGCTTGGATCTGTACCGGAAAGCGCTAACGGTGAGCTTTGCGGAAGAACGCATGAAATCATTCGCCAAGCAGGGCAAGTGCGCGTTTGTGGCGTCCTGCCGCGGGCACGAGCTCACGCAGGCAGGCATCGCGCTGCTGCTGCGCCCGGGCCACGACTGGTTTTTCACGTACTATCGTTCGACCGGCACAGCGCTCGCCACCGGCTTGCCGTTGAAGGACTACTTTCTGGGCATGCTCAGCCGCGCGGGCGACCCGAACTCCGGCGCGCGCAACATGCCGGAACATTTCTCGTCGCGCGAGCTGCGGCTGGTTTCGCAGACCGCCTGCACGGGATCGCAGTACCTTCCCGCGGTGGGCGCGGCGCGGGCGGTAAAACGCGCGGGCGCGGACGAAATCGTCTACGTAGAATCCGGCGAAGGGGCCACCAGCGAAGGTGAGTTCTTCGAATCGCTGAACTGGGCGGCCCGCGAGTCCCTGCCGGTGCTTTTCGTCGTTCAGAACAACGGCTATGCCATCAGCACCCCGCAGCAGGTCCAGACGGCCTCCACCGTCCGCCGCATCGCCGAGGGTTTCGGTGTGGTCGCGTTCGAGATCGACGGCGCCTCCGTCGATGAAATCGAGGCGACCGTTCGTCCGGCGCTCGAGAGCATGCGCCGCGGCGGCGGCCCGGTGTTGATCGAAGCGCACGTGCCGCGGCTCGATTCGCACTCGTCCTCCGATGACCAGAAGAAGTACCGTGGGGCGAGCGAAATGGCGTCGCTGCCGCATTGCGATCCCGTGCTTCGCCTCGAATGCGAACTGATCGGGCGCGGCGAACTGAATGCCGAGGCCGCGCAGGCGATGCGCTCGGAAATAGCCGCCGAAGTTCAGGCGGCCGCCGATTGGGCCGCCGGGCAGCCGGAACCCGGCGCCGGAGACTTGATGGCGAATATTCTGGCCCCGGCGCCCCCAATCGAAACGCCGCCGCATTACCTGGCTGGCGATCCGGTCACCATGATCGATGCGATCAATCACGGTTTGCGCGAAGAGCTGGAGCGCAATCCGAAAGTGCTGATGTGGGGCGAGGACATCGCCGATCCGAAGGGCGGCGTGTTCGGCGTGACGCGCGGTCTGCGTGACCGCTTCGGCGACCGCGTCGCGAACTCGCCGCTGGCCGAAGCCAGCATCGCGGGCGTCGCGAGCGGCATGGCCATGATGGGCTATAAGCCCGTCGTTGAAATACAGTTCGCCGATTACATCTGGCCCGCCGCGATGCAGTTACGCGAGGAAATTCCGACCGTCCGCTGGCGCAGCGGCGGCACCTGGACGTGCCCGGTGGTCGTGCGCGCGGCGGTGGGTGGCTACATCAAGGGCGGTCCCTGGCACTCCACCTGTATCGAAAGTTATTTCTCGCACATTCCCGGCTGGCGCGTGGTGTTCCCGAGTTGCGCCGAAGACGCCAAAGGCCTGCTTAAAGCTGCCATCCGCTGCGACGACCCCGTGCTCTTCCTGGAGCATAAGGGTCTGTACCGGAAACCCCAGGCCAAGACCCAGGAACCCGGCCCCGATTACGTGGTTCCGTTCGGTAAAGGCAGAATCCGCCAGCAGGGCGCCAACGTGACGGTCGTTACCTGGGGCAGCACCGTCTACCTGGCGCTCGAAGCCGCCCGCAAGCTGGAGCAGCAGGGCCGCTCCGTCGAGATCATCGACCTGCGCTCGATCGTTCCGTTCGACGAAGAACTGATCTACGCGAGCGTCCGCAAGACCAACCGGGTGGTCATCGCACACGAGGACTCGCTGACCATGGGCTTCGGCGCGGAAGTGGCAGCCCGCATTGCCGAAAACTGCATCGACGCACTCGATGCCCCGGTCGTCCGGGTGGCCGCCAAGGACTCCTTCGTCCCCAACGCCCCAAACCTGGAACTGGCGGTCCTACCGTCGGTCGACGATGTCCGCGTCGCCATCGAGCGTATTCTCGCCTACTGACAGGCCGGGCAGGCTGTCAGTCGGGCTGTCAGCCTGCGGCGGGTTGCCAAACCCGCCTCGTCCGCCTCCGCACAATCTCCCAGGGACAGTACCCAATCGCGCGAGGTCCTATAGCCGACTGGTACCCTAAGCCTGTGAAGACAGCTCTGGTCACCGGATCCGGTGGTCTGATTGGGTCAGAAACCGCCCGGATGCTCTGCGAGGCCGGCTGGTCCGTCGCGGGCTTCGATAACGACATGCGCGGCCTGTTCTTCGGACAGGAAGCGTCCACCGCGCCGCAGATTACGCATCTCTGTGAAGCGTATCCCGGCTACCAGCATTACAACGCCGATATCCGCGACCGCGCGCGCGTGCGCGAACTTCTGGCGGCAATCCGGCCGGATTTTATCGTCCATACCGCCGGCCAGCCCTCGCACGACCTGGCGGCATCCATCCCCTACGACGACTTCGATGTAAATGCGGGCGGCACCTTCAATCTGCTCGCAGCGGCGCGCGATTGCTGCCCCGAAGCGCCGTTCTGCTTCACCAGCACCAACAAAGTTTACGGCGACCGTCCCAACCTGTTGCCCCTGGTCGAACAGAGCGAGCGCTACGAATATGCGGACGGCAGAGAGGGCGTGGACGAAACTATGTCCATCGACGCCTGCCTGCATTCGCTGTTTGGTGCCTCCAAGGCGTCCGCCGACCTGCTGTGCCAGGAGTTCGGCCGGTACTTTGGTATGCCGGTCGGTATCTTTCGCGCTGGCTGCCTGACGGGGCCGCAGCACGCGGCGGTGGAACTGCACGGTTATCTAGCCTACATCGTCACCTGCGCCACCTCGGGGCGGCACTACACGATTCACGGATATAAAGGGAAACAGGTCCGCGACCAACTCCACAGCCGCGACTTGGCGCGCTTATTTTTAGCGTTTTATGAACGGCCGCGCTGCGGGGAAGTCTATAACGTGGGCGGCGGCCGCAAAAACAACATCTCCATTCTCGAAACCATCCGCGTACTGGTCCATGCCGGCTACAAGCTGAATTACGACCTGTCGGAGGCAGCGCGAAAAGGCGATCACATCTGCTACATAACTGATCTGGGTAAAGTCCGGCGGGATTTTCCCGAATGGCAACA
>JAICMB010000207.1 GCA_025929455.1 Bryobacteraceae bacterium
ACATGCTCGGTCTGTTAGCGAAAGCGCGCAACGAAACGCCCGGCAATGAAGATGCGCAAGTGCAGGCGATTATGCGGATCGAAACAGCGCTCGCCACGGCGTCCATGGAACGTGTTGCACGGCGGAATCCGAATAACACCTATCACAAGATGACGGTTGCCGAGCTCGACGCACTCACGCCGTATTTCAATTGGAAAGCGTATCTCACCGATACGGGCATCCGCCCGGTGCAGACATTGAACGTAGCGGTGCCGGACTTCGTGAAAGCGCTCACCCCGTTGCTGGCGGACACCAGCTTGGACGATCTGAAGACTTATCTGACCTGGCACGCGCTGGCCGCGAACGCCGAGCAGTTGCCGGCGCCGTTCCAGGAAGAGGATTTCGCGTTCAACGGCAAAATCCTGCGCGGCACGAAGGAAATGCCCGCGCGTTGGAAACGCTGTGTGCAGGCTACCGATCACGCGCTCGGCGAGGCACTCGGGCAAAAATTTGTCGCCGTTGCATTCAGCGGACCGAGCAAGGCGAAGGCGCTGGAACTGGTGCACGAGATCGAAAAGGAAATGGGCGAGGATATCCGCACGGCAACCTGGATGTCACCGGACACCAAGAAGCAAGCTCTCGCGAAGCTGGCGGCGGTTACGAATAAGATCGGTTATCCGGACAAATGGCGCGATTACTCGAGCGTGAAGATCGTGCGCGGCGATTACTTCGGCAATGCGTTGCGCGCGGTCGAGTTCGAAGTTGCGCGCAATCACAATAAGCTCGGCAAGCCGGTGGACAAGACCGAGTGGAGCATGACGCCGCCGACCGTGAACGCTTACTACGCGCCGCCCATGAACAACATCAATTTTCCGGCCGGCATTCTGCAGCCGCCGTTCTACAATGCCAAGGCGCCGGACGCGGTGAATTACGGGGCGATCGGCGTCGTTATCGGTCACGAGCTCACGCACGGCTTCGACGATAACGGGCGGCGCTACGACGGCGAAGGAAATTTGCGCGACTGGTGGACGCCGCAGGACGAGCAGGCATTCATTCAGCGCGCCAACTGCATTGCAAATGAATACAGCAACTTCAGCCCGGCGCCCGGCGTCAAGTTGAACGGCAAACTTACGCTCGGCGAGAACGCCGCGGACAACGGCGGCATTCATCTCGCATATTTGGCACTGATGGATCACCTCGCCGGCCGCGTGTTGCCTAAATCGGGGCAATTCACCCCGGAGCAGCAGTTTTATCTCGGATACGGGCAGATCTGGTGTGAGAACACGACGGAGCAGGCCGCCCGTCTGCAGGCGTTGACGAATCCGCACTCACCTGGGGAATTTCGGGTCAACGGCGTAGTGCAAAACTCGCCGGAATTTCAGAAAGCCTTCTCATGCAAGGTAGGCGATGCCATGGTAGCTCCGAATCCTTGCCGGGTCTGGTGAGTAACTGTTGCCTACTCGCACCAGAGCAGGAACCTCGCTACGTTGAGGACAGGTGGAGGTTTCTATGCAGATATTTACTCATGCCGTAGTGCGGAGTTCTCCGATGCGGCTGTTACGCAACTGCACTGTCATGCTCGCGCTAGGGCTCGCTTCGACGTGGGCAGCGAACCGACTCGTGATTCACCGTGTACAGCTCGCCGGACCGATGGGAACGGATCGGGGCAAAATGGTCATGGTCGGAAACGAGCTCGCGTTCGTCGACGACACCAATCCCGATAACTCGTTCGTGATTCCACGGTCGGATATCCGGACGCTGACGCTCGAGAACGGCGATCTCACGATGACGCTGGCACATCCCTTTAGCGACATGTACGGAGGAGCGAACCGGGCCGTGCTGCACTTCTCCGATGTGACCAGCCCGAACATGATTGCAAGCTGGGTCGGCCTGCCGCTCGCGACATCAGGGGAAGCGTCGCGCATGACGACTGTGGTCGGACCCGCGACCGTTACTACGGAAGCGATCGTCAACGTCAAGTACGACGACGATCACGGCAAGCTCATCATCACGAAGAACGGCGTGAATTTCGAGGACCTCTCGAACGCCGATCATTCGCGCGCCTGGAGCTATGCGCAGATCAAGAATTTGAAACAGGACGAGGATGATCACGAGATCAAGATCGAGCCGTATAACGGCGATTCGTACAAGTTCAAAGTGAACGGGACTTTTCTTACGCAGCAGGTCTACAACATGATCGGCAACCGCATCGTTGAGGCACGCGGACACTAAAGCGGCCGGGACAGGCAGCAAGACAGCCTGTCCGACACTATGGTTCGCGGTACTCGCCAAAGACCTTCTTCAGGCGGTCCGATATTTCTCCTACGGTGGCATTTGCTGCCGCACTTGCCATGATGTGCGGCATGAGGTTGTCCGTGCCGCGCGCGGCCGTTTCCAGCGCTTGCAGGTTCCGCTCTGTTTCGGCGCCGTTGCGCGATGCACGTAGCTCGCGCAACCGGTTGACCTGCTGCCGTTCCAGTTCCGGGTCGACGCGGAATACGGGCATGTGCTGCTCTTCTTCCTGAACGAAGCGGTTCACCCCCACGACCACTTGCTCTCCGCGCTCGACCCGCTGCTGATACTCGTAGGCTGCATTCTGAATTTCGCTTTGAATGAAACCTCGTTCGATCGCGACGAGCGTTCCTCCCATCGCATCGATCCGCTCCATGTACTCGCGTGCGCGTTGCTCGATCGAATCGGTGAGTTGCTCGATGGCATAGCTGCCTCCGAACGGATCGGCCACGGCCGGCACGCCGCTTTCATCGGCGATGATCTGCTGTGTGCGTAAAGCGAGCCGTGCGGATTCCTCCGACGGAAGACCGAGTGCCTCGTCGCGGCTGTTGGTGTGCAGCGATTGCGTGCCGCCGAGCACCGCCGAGAGCGCCTGTACCGCAACGCGCACCAGGTTGACGTCGGGTTGTTGCGCGGTCAAGGTCGATCCGGCCGTCTGCGTATGGAAACGCAGCATCGACGAGCGCTCGTTCTTCGCGCCGAAGCGTTCCCGCATCATCTTGGCGTACAGCCGCCTTGCCGCGCGAAATTTGGCGATCTCTTCGAGAAAGTTGTTGTGCGCGTTGAAGAAGAAAGACAGCCGCGGTGCAAACGCGTCGATCGCGAGTCCGGCTGCGAGCGCCGCTTCGATATATGCCACCGCATTGGCCAGCGTAAATGCCACCTCTTGCGCGGCGGTCGAGCCTGCCTCGCGAATGTGGTAGCCGCTGATCGAGATGGTGTTCCACTCCGGCATCTCGCGTGCGGCCCAGGCGAACAGATCCGTCACGATCCGCATGGATGCGCGCGGTGGATAGATATAAGTCCCGCGCGCAATGTATTCCTTGAGAATGTCGTTCTGCACGGTGCCGGACAGCTTGCGGATCTCCGCTCCCTGCTCGCGCGCCGTCAATGCGTAGAAGCTCAGTAGAATCGCGGCTGTCGAGTTAATGGTCATCGACGTCGTGATTCGTTCGAGCTCGATTCCAGCGAAGAGCCGGCGCATGTCGTCGAGCGACGAAATGGCCACGCCCACGCGCCCCACTTCTCCCGCCGCGAGCGGATGATCGGCGTCCATGCCCATCTGTGTGGGCAAATCGAATGCTACGGAGAGGCCGGTAATGCCCTGCGATAGCAGATAGCGGTAGCGGCGGTTGCTGTCTTCGGCGGTTCCAAAGCCGGCGTACTGCCGCATGGTCCAGAGGCGCTTACGGTACATGTCGCGGTAGATGCCGCGCGTGTAGGGAAATTCGCCGGGTAGCGGAGGTTGTGGCGGCGCGGGCCCGCCGTTCATGAACGTGAGATGCGGCGCGCTTTAAGGAAAGACGTTATTCCGAAGCCAGCCATGACCAGAATGAACGGAATTTCCAGAATCAGCCGCGGCACGCCGTTCGGGTCGTGGTAGCTGCGAACGGCCGAAGGTATCGCAATCCCGGCGATGGCCAGAAAAACGAACCCAATGACCTGATTCCACAAAATGTGAAGCGGCCGCACGACGCCCGGAAGGACGTGCTGCAACAGTTTCCGGGTAAGCGCAATCATAGCGGGTATGGGTCTATTTTAACAGCGGCAGCCTTCAACTCTGGTTATTATGTGGAACGATGCAACTCGAAGCCGTGCGGCTGGAAATGCCCGAGGACGGTAATCTCATCGCCGGGCACAGTCACTTTATCAAGACCGTCGAGGACCTCTTCGAAGCGATTGTCAATACCGTACCCGGCATGAAGTTCGGCATAGCGTTCAACGAGGCGTCGGGTCCGTGCCTCACGCGCGTGGACGGCAACGACGACGGGCTGAAGGCGCTCGCCGTGCGCAATGCGACGGCGGTCGGGGCAGGGCACTTGTTTATCATCGCTTTGCGCGAAGGTTTTCCCATCAACGTCCTCCAGCGCATTCACAACGTGCCCGAAGTGTGCCGTGTGTTCTGTGCCACTGCGAATCCCGTAGAGATGATCGTCGCGCAAACCGAGCAAGGCCGCGCCGTCCTCGGCGTCGTGGATGGCAGCGCGCCCAAGGGCGTCGAAACCGAAGCCGACGCCCGCACCCGCCACGAATTCCTGCGAAAAATCGGCTACAAGCGCTGAACGGAACCCAGTCTCGGAGGCGCGACCGTAAGGGGAGCGGTCTTGTAGCAGCCAGTACCGCAGGGCTCTCTACAGTACCACTCGTACTACATCCCGCAAACATCGAGAACATAACACCGGATGACATCTAAGCCAAAAAGTCCTAGTACTTTCTCGCCGTGAGGCCTTAGAAAAAAGTTGACACCCTATCAAGCGAGGCGGCATACTCAGCCTCTGTTGGCCTCGCAACCATTCCACCGTGATTATTCGTTCTACACCCGCCCTCATTACTATTCGTTTCTTTACGCTCATGAGCGTGATCGCAGCTGTTGCGGCATCCGCACAGCCCGTCGCCACGTTCTCGCCAACCAGCCTGAACTTTGGATCGCAGGCCGTCGGTACTTCGAGCACCGTTCAAACCGTGCAGCTTACGAATACCGGAACGGCGGGGCTAAGCATACTCAGCATCTTCATCGATGGCAACAACGTCGGCGATTTTGCGCCGCAGGAGAACAACTGCCCGAGCACGTTGGCCGTCAATGCGAGTTGCAACGTGAACGTAGCGTTCACACCCGCCACGATCGGAGCGCGGTCCGCGGTGATCACGTTCAAAAACAACGCCACGGACAGCCCTCAAACGATACCGTTAAGCGGCACCGGTACGGGTAACCCGCCGGCTGCCGGCTTCTCGCCGTCCAGCGTGAACTTTGGTTCGGTGGCCGTAGGAACCTCCACCCCAACCCAGACCGTCACGCTGACAAACACCGGCGGGTCCGGCCTGAGCATCGACGGCATTTCGATCACCGGCGCCAACGTCCCCGACTTCGCGCCACAGGAGAATAATTGTCGCGGCACTTTGGCGGTCAATGCCAGTTGCCAGGTGTTTGTGAAGTTCACACCAACGGCCACCGGAGCGCGCTCAGCGGCGATCACCTTCAAAAACAACGCCGCGAACAGCCCTCAAAACGTGTCTCTGAGCGGCACGGGCACCGGGAATCCGCCTGCGGCCACTTTCTCGCCCACGAGCGTGAACTTCGGTTCCGTGGCGGTCGGAACCTCCACCCCGACTCAGACAGTCACGTTGACAAACACCGGCGGGTCCGGCCTCAGCATCAACGGCATTTCGATCACGGGCGCCAACATACCGGACTTCGCGCCGCAGGAGAACAACTGCCCCGGCACCCTGGCCGCCAACGCAACGTGCCAGATATTTGTACAGTTCACGCCCAAGGCCATCGGAGCGCGCTCGGCGGCGGTCACGTTCAAAAATAACGCCACCGACAGCCCGCAAAACGTGTCTCTGAGCGGCACCGGCACGGGCAATCCGCCCGTAGCCAGCTTCTCGCCCACCAGCGTGAACTTTGGTTCGGTGGCGGTCGGAACCTCCACCCCGATCCAGACGGTCACGTTGACAAACACCGGCGGGTCCGGCCTCAGTATCAACGGCATTTCGATCACAGGCACGAACATCCCGGATTTCGCGCCGCAGGAGAACAACTGTCCCGGTACCCTGGCCGCCAACGCAAGCTGCCAGATCATGGTGAAGTTCACACCAGCGGCCATCGGAGCGCGCTCGGCGGCGGTAACGTTCAAAAACAACGCCGCCGGCAGCCCGCAGGACGTGCCTCTGAGCGGCACCGGCACCGGGAACCCGCCGGTAGCGACACTCTCTCCCGCGAACATCGATTTTGGAGATCAGAACGTTGCAACCAGCAGCGCGGTTCGAATCATCACGCTGCAGAATACC
>JAICMB010000343.1 GCA_025929455.1 Bryobacteraceae bacterium
ACGCCGAGCGCATCGCGCGCAACCGTGGCCTGCTGCTCAATCGGCGTGGCGATATCGCCGGAGGTCTGCGGCAACACGCGCCAGCAGTACCAATATGCGGCGCACAGAAAGACCAGCAGCAGAACCGCTATGCTCAAGTTGAGCGCGGTCATTACGCGGGGATAATGCGAGTGCTGCCAGATGCGGCGCTGCGGCGGCGCCTTTACAGGGGGCGCGGCGGCCGCGATCGGTTCCGGTTCCGGCGCCGGAGAAGGTTGAGAGGCGTTACTGCTTTCCATCTATAAAGGCCGGCCCATGATATGGGTTATCGACTTCTGATCCTTATTATTATTCTCGCCGCAAACGGGTTCTTCGCGGCGGCGGAAGTTGCGCTGGTATCGGTCCGGCGCAGCCGGTTGCGTGAGTTGGCGAGCACCGGCAACGCCTCGGCGCAGATGGCGCTGAACCTGTTGGCCAACCCGGAACGTCTGCTATCGGTGACGCAGGTGGGCGTAACGCTGGCGAGCCTGGGGTTGGGCTGGGCTGGCGAGTCGACGCTGTATTCGTTGCTTATGCGCGCCGTCGGAGGCATCGATTTACCGTCCGTTGCGGGAGTCATTCAGGGCGCCTCGTTCACCGTTGCGTTTTTGCTGATCAGCTATGCGCACGTGGTGCTGGGCGAGGTGGTGCCGAAGAATCTCGCGATCGAGAAGGCGGACCGGCTGGCCCTGCTGGTCGCGCCCGCGCTGCTGATTTTCTACCGTATTTCCGCGCCGTTCATATGGATCGCGGAGCGGACCGCGAGCGTCGTTTCACGCTGGGCGGGGCTGCGCGGCACGCACGGCGCGGGCGGGCACTCGCCGGAAGAGATCAAATTTATCGTCAGCTCCAGCCGCAAAGAGGGGCAGCTCGAGGTCTTCGAGGAAGAATCGATCGAAGCGCTGCTGGAGTTGCACAACTATGCCGTGCGCGAAATCATGGTGCCGCGCAATCAGATTGTGTCGGTGCCGGTGGACGTGACGCTCGACCGCGTGCTGGCGATCATGAGGCGCCATAAGTATTCGCGGCTTCCGGTTTACGAGGGGCGGCCGGAGCACATCATCGGCTACGTGCATTACAAGGACCTGATGCGCATCTGGGAGGAGCGGCGGGCGGCGGCAGAACGCAACCGCGTCATACGGCCGTTCCGGTTGCAGCGCGTCCTGCGGAAACCGCTGTTCGTTCCCGAGTCCAAAGCGCTGAGCGATTTGATCGATGAGTTCCGCTCCACCCACGTACATCTCGCGCTGGTCGTGGACGAGTTTGGGACCATTGTCGGGCTGGTTACATTAGAGGACGTGCTGGAGCAGATCTTCGGCGAGATCGGCGACGAGCACGACGTGCGGCGTCCGCAACCGGATGTTGGGGCGCAGGTGCTGGAACTCGATGGCAGCACGACGATCCGCGACCTGGACAATCAGTACGGGCTGGAGCTGCCGACCGAGGCGGGCTTCGAGACGCTTGCGGGCTTTCTGCTGTTCCAGCTTGGGAACATTCCGAAGCCCGGCGAGTCGGTGACCTACGGCGCACGGCGGTTCACGGTTCTATCAATGGACCGCAATCGTATCGCGCGCGTGCGAATCGAGCGCATCGCGCCGGGCCCGGAGGCCGCGCCGGTGGTGAGGGATGGAACGGCTTAGGAACAAAGCGATCGTGTTTACCATCAATGACAGTAGTCTCCTCATTTACAGCCGTTTGCAGGAATTACCGGGGGTCGAGCACGGATTTGGAACGCGGCGGGCCGGGTGGTGGGTGGCAGCGGACGCTTGCGCGACGGTAAAACAAACCCATTCGGACCGGATCTGGCGGGCGGACCACGCCGGCAAACTGGGCGAGGGGGATGCCCTGGTCACTAACGTTCCGGGGCTCTTTGTAGCTGTCCGAACGGCAGACTGTATTCCCATCCTCATGGCCGATCCGCGGCATGGCGCTGTTGCGGCCGTGCATGCCGGCTGGCGAGGCACGGTGGCCGATATTGCGGGCAAGACCGTCCAGGAGATGACGCGGCTGTACAAAACGAACCCAAGCGACCTTCTCGCCGCGATCGGGCCCGGCATCGGCCAGTGCTGTTTCGAAGTGGGACCGGAAGTCGCCGTACAGTTCCGCAAGTTATTTCCGGAACGGGATGACCTGGACCGGCGCACCCATATCGATTTGGCCGAGGCGAACCGGAGGGAACTGGCGGCCGCTGGCGTCGATCCGGCGCGCATCGAGTGCGCGGGGATGTGCACGTACTGTACGGGAGAGCGTTTTGAATCGTTCCGCCGGGATCGAGAGAGGTCCGGGCGGATGGTATCAGCGATCGGATATACGAAAGGCGCGGGCGAACCCGCGCCTTGATCGCCGGAGAACGGGGCCGACTGCGGCTGGAAACCGCTTAGGCCGCGTTCACGAGCACATCGTCGAAAGCTTCGCCGTTTTCTTCGCGCTGGTTGCGGTCCGAAATCTCCTGGCAGGAGATGCAGTACGGAGTCCACGGTACGGCATTGAGGCGGCGAGGGCTGATGTCCTCCTCGCAATGCGCACAGATGCCGTAGGTGCCTTCGTGAATGCGATGCAGCGCGGCGCGCACCTGCCGGAGCAGGTTGGACTCGCGATCCAGATTGCGGATCGCAAGCTCGCGCTCGGCGGCATTCTGGACTTCGTCCAACGCATCCGGGCTCTTTTCGATCGTGATGCCGTCACGATTGCGCAGGAACTGCGCCAGCTCGGCCTGTTTGGTCTCGAGCGTTTCTTTGTATTTGTTTAATTCGGTCTTCGTCATCGGTCTTGTTCTCCTTAAGCACTTCGAACTTTTGTTCTGCCCGGTATAGACGCGCGGACCCCCCTTTGAGGTTCAGCGAAATCTACAAAATGAGCGAACTGTAATGATTTCTGGAGCTTGCCCGGAACGAGCGAGCATCCGAGGGCTTCCGATCCGGCGGCTTGACGTGCGTCGTCACTAACACTGACCCGGAGGGGATCGACATCCGCCTCCGCCGTTAGCTGCCGGCCTTGCGCCCTGGCTTCAGAAATCATACCACACTCGGGAAGCAATTCAAGTGCCAGCGTCTGGGGAGCGTCAAAACGTCGGCCCGCCGACTCTCGCACCTGCATTGGACACCTTATCGGCTTCATTTTGCGAAATAGCACCGGGTTGGCCACCGTGAGAGCTCGTGAGAACTACCCTACCGGGGCCTATATTCATTACATACGCGGGTAACTTTTCTCGCGCCTGCCGTGATCCGGACAGGAATCGCGGCTTAACCGTGTGTGGGCGCAGGAGACGGTTCGTCTCAGATTATTTGAATGGGCGGCGCCGCCCTCTGTTTACATTCAATTACGGAACGCCGAGCGGCCAGTGGGCGGTTGCAACGTATGAGGCTTTTGCCTCGGGGAAGAGACCCTGGCGGTACAGATACACCGCGCGAGATCGGATATCGGTGACTTCGTCGAGGTGGAATCAGACCCCGGTTGAGCGTCGCAGCGCCCGGCGAGCAGAACTGCGCCGCGCTCAATCGCTGAAACAGTTCTTCTTAAGCTCACACCTGTTTGCCGGAGGCCGCCAAGCTCCGCGCGGCGCGTTCCGCGTCAGACCTTCGGAAAAATAAGTAGAACAGAACACCTACCGCAATGATCGCGAACGAAGCCAGCGTCGTACGCGGCTGATTCACGAGCGCGTCCGCCAGGAACCACACCGACACGATCACAAACGCCCACATGGTACCCGGATAGCCCCACATTTTGTACGGGCGCGAGGCGTCCGGCGCGGTTTTTCGCAGCCTCGCAACCGCGCTTACCGTCAACGTATAGAACATCCAAGCGGCGATGATCGAATACGATGCCAGCGTCGCATAAGACCCACTCACGATCAGGACTCCGGACCAGACCGCCTGCAGCGCGATTCCATACGCGGGTGTTTGGAAGCGCGGGCTCACGCGTCCGAATACCGAAAAGAACAGCCCGTCGCGCGCCTGAGCGAATGCAATGCGCGCGCCCGTCAAGATCACGCCATTGATCGCGCCCACGATGGACAGCAGCACGATTGCGGACAGCACCGCGGCACCGGCGGGACCCAGGGCGCGGCTCGCTACGTCGGCGCCGACGCGCTCGGAAGCGGCGACCTCGCCAACGGTCATGACGTGCATGTACGCGATGTTGGCGAGGACGTATAGCGCAATTACCGCCACCATTCCCAGCACCAGCGAGCGCGGCAGGTTGCGCGCGGGGTTCTTCACCTCACCGGCGACAAAGGTGACGTAGCTCCAGCCGTTATACGCCAGCAGGCACGCTGTCATCGCAAAGCCAATGCCGCTATAGGAGAAGGACCAAGTCGGGCCCTGCGGTGCTGCTGCGGCGCGGTGCACGAGCACGGCGGCGCCGATGATGAATAATACGCCCGCGATCTTCAAGAACGTGAAGACGCGTTGGATCCAGGCGGCCGGAGTCGCACCGAGGTAGTTCGCGATCGACAGTATTGCGACGAGCAGCAATGATGCTGCCGTGCGGGCTCCAGGTACGAGGGCGAAAAAGTTGCCAAGGTAGATCGAGAACGCAACGGCGAGAAAAGCGATCCCGCCCGGAAC
>JAICMB010000191.1 GCA_025929455.1 Bryobacteraceae bacterium
GACCGAAGCGCAGCGGAACGATCTGGACACTCTGGGCTACACCGTTCTCGAGCGCTTTCTCAGCGAAAAGGACCTTGACGCTTTACGCTCCCGGGTCGAGGAACTGTTTACCGCCGAAGGCGATTCCGCGGGTAGCGAATTCAAACAGGAACAACAAACGCGCCGCCTTGCCAATCTCATGGACAAAGGCGAAGTCTTCGAGCGCGCCATGCTATCGCCCGAGGTGTTGGCCGGCGTGCGGCACGTGCTGGGCAACGAGTTCAAGCTCAGCAGCCTGAACGTGCGCTCGGCGAACCCGCACTCGGACTGGGTGCAGCCGCTGCACGCGGATATGGGCGCCAAATCCGACGACAAGGGCTATTGGGTCTGCAATACCGTTTGGATGCTCGACGCGTTCACTGAGGACAACGGCGCTTTGCGAGTGGTTCCGGGCTCGCACCGCTGGGGCGCGCTGCCGCAGGAAAAAGCGGCGGATCTGTACGCGCGGTACCCCGGCGAGGTGTACGTAACCGCGCCCGCGGGAACGGTTGTCATCATGAACGCGCACCTCTGGCATGGCGGCACCGCGAACCGCACCGCGCAAAATCGCCGCGCGATGCACGGATTCTTCTGCAGAAGCGACAAACCGCAGCAGCAATATCAGAAGCGCTTGGTTCGCACGGAGGTGCAGGCTCGTTTTCTTCCCGCTACTCGCGCCCTGCTCGCGCTCGACGATCCACTCAACGACGAATTGAGCGCGCATGTCGCGCAGACCAGCGGTTTTCTGAAGTGAACTTTCTGAAGTGAACAATGTAACGTGTGAAACAGCCGCCCTGCGCGGCGCATCACACGCACGGAGACCTATCGCGTGCGAACCCGTTCTGCCCTGCTGATCCTTGCGCTGGCCCTTTCCCTCACCGCTTGCTCGCAGCATCAGAGCAACGACGCCGCATACCGCGCCGGCGAGAAAGCGCATCAATCGAGCGAGGAGCTGAAACAAGAAACGAATTCCGCCGCCCGTAAGATGGGCCGCGCCGCCCACAAGCTGGCGGATAAAACGGAAGATGCCGCGCAGAAGGCGAGCAAATCCCTCAAGCATGCCGCGCAGGAAGCGCACGAAGGTTGGAAAGAAGCCGACCGCAAAAAGTAGTCGCCAGCGGCTATCGCTCAGCTCGTCAACTTTCTCGCCTGCTCGTCCCAATAAACCGGCCGCTTGCGAAAATACGACTCATTCGCCATGTGGCACGCAATCGCCGCATGATTTCCAAACACCGCATTCTCTGCAACCTGCTTGCGCGATTTCGTCGCCTGGAAGAAGTTCCATAGGTGCGGCTTGACGTCGTCCCAATCGGGTCCGCTGATATCCACATCGCCCATTAGCGGCTCGTGGCCGAGGTGCCGCGGATGCTGTTTGTGCCACTGCTCGTAATATTCCGCGCGCATCTTCGCCGGGAAACTGCTCGAGTAATAGCTCGGCTCTTCATCCTGGCCCGACTGCGCCAGGATGCGCAGGCTCGTGCCTTGAGCTTCCATCACGCCTTTCGGTCCCAGGAAGCGGGCGATTTCCGGCGTCGCCGAGCCGAGGTCCAACCGCACATAAACAGGGATGCCGTGATAATCGAACAGCACGGTATGGAAATCGGGCATGTTGCGGCCATCCTTCCAGCGGAATATGCCGCCCAGCGCGGAAGCGGAGCGCGGCGCCTCGTTCCAACCGAGCGTATACAGCATGCCGCTGATCAAATGGACCATCAGGTCGCCGCCCACTCCGGTGCCGTATTCTTTCCAGCAACGCCAGCGCGCAAAACGCACCGGATTGAATGGGATCTTCGGCGCATCGTTCAGCCACGTGTCCCAATCGAGATTCGAGGGCGAAAGATCGAACGGCGGCGGGTACTGCCACGCCCCCGTCGGGCTGTTGCGGCCGTACGTAAGCTCCACCATCTCGATGTCGCCTATGGTTCCGTTCGCGTATAGCTCGCGCGCTTTCGCGCACAGCGCGGAACTGACGCGCTGCGACCCGATCTGCACGATGCGGTTGTTCTTGTCCGCCGCTTCCGCCATCTCGAAGCCCTGCATGATCGTATGGGACATGGGCTTCTCGCAGTAGATGTCTTTGCCGGCGTTGCAGGCGTCCACCACCACGCGCTTGTGCCAGTGATCGGGAACCGCCGCCACAATGCAATCGATGTCTTTGCGCTGCAGCAACTCGTCGTAGCGGCGGGTCGTCAACAGATTCGGATTTCCGGTGATCTGTTTAGCGAGCGTGTGGCGATCGTCGTATAGATCGGCGGCGCCCCCGCACTCCACGCCCGGCAGGGTGATCGCGTTTCCAAGCAGGCCGGAGCCCTGCATCCCAATGCCGACCATGCCGAAGCGAATGCGTTCGCCCGCGGGCGCGGTCTCCTGCGTTTGCGCAACACCGCGGCCGGCCATGGCTGCCATGGAAAGACTGCCCGCGGTCAGAAACGTTCGACGTCGAATGTTGGAATCCATAATGCACCCGTGAATGCAACCATTATGTCGCAGCGAACGCTCCGATCTTATTGCGACTCTTGGCGCGGCGTGTTTTTATGTTGACACGGGCTCGCCGCACCTCTATGAAACCCGTAACCAAAAAATCGCAGGGCTTCAAACGCGACCGGCCGGACCTGCCCTCCGAATTAGAACCGGCGCGTCCAGATATCCCGCTGTTTACCGATCATGCAGAGATCGCGATCATGGAGAGTCGCATACAAGATCTCTCACGGCCAGATCTTCGGGCCGGGAATTTTCGCCTTGACAGTTGCGTCCTGGAACGCGTGCAAATCGCCGGTGCACAGTTTGGGGCGGCGCTGTGGAAGGACGTGCGGCTGGTCGAATGCGACCTCGCCAACGTTCGTGTGCACCGCATGTCGCTCGTGAGAGCGGAGTTTATCGACTGCCGGCTCACTGGGTTTTCAGTCACAGCATCGGATTGGCAAGATGTCCTCCTCCAGAACAGTGATGTGCGCTACGCGCATTTTCAGGCCGCGAAGTTTCGAAACTGCGAGTTCGACGGTTGCAACTGGGAGGAGGCGTCGTTGCAGCATGCCGACCTGAGCGGTTGCGTACTGCGCTCGTGCGCGCTGGCACGCGCGGATTTTCGTGGCGCGCGGCTGCAAAACACGGATTTCCGCACGTCCGAGATCGAAGGCCTGGAGGTTGGAGCCAATGATGTGCGAGGTGCGATCGTCGATCCGGCGCAAGCGATGATCCTGGCGCGCTTACTCGGCCTCCATATTGTTTGAGGCGCACCCACTTACAAACCTTTTACCGTTTATGAACCTGGGTGTCAGGCGGGGGCGCATCTAATGCCCAGAACGTTCAGGGCCAGGTGCGCCATGTCTGCGCACTAACCCCACTGCCTGTTCCTGAGCCTTCGTTTTGTCAGCAGCGCTGTCATTTGCGAACCACCCACTGCACAACTGCGGCGCAAATAAATCCAAAGTCGAAGGAAGGCTTATGAAAAACGTCAGAAAGGCGACCCGAGGGCTATTATGGGCCCCGGCAATTTGTACCTGTTTGTTATGGACGGCTGCCAGCCTGCTTGCGCAGGCCCCACTGGCGCCCAACCAGACTCAAGGTTTCGGAAATGGCAGGTTGGTGACCTTCACCTACCTGCAAAATTTCGACTGTGTCGATCAACCGCTACTCGATCTTGATTTCAACGGTAAGAAGGCGCAGTCCGATCCGAACGAGATGCAGACCCCCATCTGTCAGGTGATTACGGAGCCAACGCAGGACCCGGCCGGCCGCGATATCAGGCACACCGCGCATCTATACGTGCTGGTTCCGATGTTTTCGGTAGACAATGACACGAACCCCGATGACGCTATGCAATGTCCGGAAGGAGGAAGACCCGGGGAACTCTGCGGGCGCGCGCTGGGCAAAGCGCTCATTTCGCTGTTTGGCGTTGTGCCCGAGGCGTGGAAGGCGAAGGTGAACCCTGCCATCACAACGCAGTGTCCGGATCCGAGCAACCCGGTAGCAGGCACGTGTACTATGCACGCTTCGTCGGTGGACTTATCCGTATTGCTGGCAGCGACCGGAAAGACTGGCGCGCCGGCCAAGCCGGTATTTGTGCCAACGCCGAATCACAGTCATGTGGTCGATAACGGCTTCGTGAACACCGGGGCGATCTGGTGGGAAGTGCGGCCGGTGCTCGTAATGTCGATGGGTGACTGGCCCACCGCCGACGGCAGCAGCGGGATTACGTCATCGAAACAGATGGATGCCGTCGAAGAGGCGGGCCGGGCTGTTGAAGTCGGCTCGAACTTCTTTTTGTTTTTCAGTTCGCAGATGGACATGCACGGCATGCATCACTAGCCTGTTCGAAAGGCAGCCGGCGAGACCGGCTGCCTCATCAATCTAATCCGCACGTTGCAAGCGCAGCCACTTTCCACTGCTTAGGACCGCCATACCCGCGGTAGTGTCTCATGATGAAGCCGCGGCCGACCGGCGTGATCTCGCGCGAGTAGCCGATGCTGTCGCCGGCGGTGCCCTGTAGAAAACTACTGTCGTCAGTCGTATTCAGCGTGTGAGGCTTTGTCCCTGTGTCGTTCCGAAATACCAGCAGGGCCGTCGAGTGCTGGATCGAGCACAATACCGCCCAACTCGTTTCGCCGTTCTCGAAGAACTCGCCTTCGATGACATTGCGGGGAGCGCCGCTCGTGAATGGCTGCGGCACTTTGCAGTTGCGCGCGCGCAGAACCCCGGCGATCGCAGGCGGTAGGCCGGGAAACGCATCGGCTTGCAACCGGCGGATTTTCGCAACCTCCGCAGCCGCGCGCTTTGCCCAGTTCCGCTGCCGGTCCGACTCGGCCGCCCATGTCCGCCGGACAGCGTTCATATCGATCTGCGGCAGGATCTTTTGCCTGTCGAGGTTTGGATCGAGAGCCTTGGCGCGCACGAAGTAATGCTCTGCCAATTCCGCCGCGCGCATGTCTGGCGTGCCGCGCTGGAGCGTTTCGTTGTACCTGCACTGGAACAGGTATGCTGCGTTGCTGACCACCCATACGTTGCCCGACGCATCGAGCGCGGCCCGCGCGTGCGGCGTGAGCGGACCGCGATCGAGAATGGAGGACGCATACATTCCCGCCAACGGCCGGATCGCGAATGGATGATTCGGATCGGCGGCCGCGGTCGCCTCCAGGTAACGTACGTACAGCGCGATATCGAGATCCCGAAAGAAGGACGCCGCGTTCCATTGCAAGGCCGCATCGTGGGAGTTGGTTTTTGAAGCGGCGTCCCAAAGCGCGGCCGCGCGCTTGTAATCCGCGGGCGAAAGTTCGCCCTTGGCGAAATGCGACTCGGACGCATGCAGGATCTCGGAATCCGGATGATGCTCGATAAGCCAGAGTGTGCTCCGGACGCGTTTGGCGCGGTCGTCCGCATTCGCGGCACGATCTGCGCGCTGATAGTACACCATCAGGTTCAGGCGCGCCTGCAGGTCCTCCGGGTTCGCAGCCAGTTTCCGTTCAAGCCGCGCGGCGTCGACCGGTTCCATATTGAGAACGCCGCTGACCGATTCCACGTACCAGCGGCTGAACATCGGCGGCCGCCCCTGCGGCGCAGCACTTACGCTGGCCGGAAGAAAAGCCATGGTAGTCACCAATGTTGCCTGCACTGCCAGACGGCCTCTCATGCCCGCAGTGTTGCACAATACAGACGTGAAAACAGCGTAGAGTCGTGCCGCGATGTGGGCGCGGTGAACAACTGTTGAACGCAATCAACAGATCTTCCTGCGTGGAAGCGGATTTGTCGACGTAGTCGCCGTACGCCTGCGGCGGCACACGCTCGGCCCGGCGGGAGCGCAGCGTTTGCTCAACGTCGTTGCACGGGAATCTTGTCGTTGGCTTGACGGAACGTCACGATCTGTTCTCGATGCTCTGCCGATTCGGCCGCGCGCGGCTGAAGCAAATTGCAGAACTTGCCATGCACAACTCCGGCGGCGTTTTCCCGGCTGTTACCGAGCTTGACGTGCAGGTTGTCCAGAACGCTCCCTCGGGAAACGAGATTCCGGTACAGGTTGTCGTTAGCCAACTCGAGAGCCGAATGACAGCCACCGTAGCCATCCCGTAGGTGCTACGGTACGCGTGCGAGCGCCCCGCCGGTTTCGCTCGCCGGCGGGGGCGGTTTCTCGCAGACGCGCGCTTGCGATAAGCTACTACCAATGAACCGCCGTACTTTCCTGGGCAGCGCGGCCGCGCTTGCAACTCTTCCAGAATTACCCGCATACGCGGCGAATTCCGCCGGACGCATCAAACAAAGCGTCGCGCGCTGGTGTTACTCGAAGATGAGCCTCGATGACTTGTGCCGTAACGCCGCGCATATTGGGTTGCAGGGAATCGATCTCGTAAATCACGACGAGTGGCCAACCGTCCGCAAGTATGGCCTGATGCCCGCGATGACGCCCGGCGCCGGCACTATTCCGGACGCTTGGAACCGCGTCGAAAATCACGATCGCTTGGTCAACGAAATGCGCGAAAATATCGAACGCGCGGCGGCCGCAAAGGTTCGCAACGTCATCACGTTTTCC
>JAICMB010000728.1 GCA_025929455.1 Bryobacteraceae bacterium
CCGGCGACGCCGGCGCCGAGAATAATGGATAATGCATGGCGAGCTTATTATGCCTGCTTCTCGCCCCCGACCTGCCTCCATTTAGCCTTCGCACGGCTATAGACATAGCCATTGTTGCGTTCCTGATTTATCAGTTCATCGCAATCGTGCGAGGCCGCCGTTCGCAGCACATCCTCACCGGCCTGGCATTACTCGCGCTCGTGTACGCCATTGCGGTCTGGACGCATCTGGAACTGCTGCGTGGCATTCTCGCCACCATCGTTCCGTACACCGGATTCGCGCTCATCGTGATGTTTCAATCGGAGATCCGGCGCACCTTGGCGCGCATCGGCCGGCTTCCGGTAGGCGGGTTCGCGCAGCGTGACCGTAACGAGGTCGCCGAAGAGATTCTGCTCGCCGTAGAAGATTTGTCGAAGCACTGCACCGGCGCGCTGATCGTGATCGAGCGCCGCATCGGATTGCGCACTTTCGTCGAGACCGGCATCAAGCTCGACGCGCTGATCTCGCACGATCTGCTGTGCTCCATCTTTCTCAAGCCCGGTCCGCTGCACGACGGGGCCGTGATCGTACAGGGCGATCGCGTGCTCGCGGCCAACTGCTTCCTGCCGCTCACTACCAATCCGCAACTCGTGGGCACCGGAACGCGCCATCGCGCCGCGATCGGAATTACCGAGGAAGCCGATTGTCTTTCGATCGTAATCTCGGAAGATACGGGCGAAATTTCACTGGCCGCTCACGGCGATATCCAAATGAACATCGGTCTCGACCGGCTGGAAGGCGCGCTTACCGGACGCCAGCGGCTTAAGCGCGAGCCGATCCGCTTGCCAGACTTGGGGACCCGCGATGCGACAAATGAAACCGCGGTGCCCGCGTCGCCGGAGGAGGCGCGGAGCGCGCTTGCAGCGCCGAAATCCCGGCCCTACGGCCAGTCATGAAGCGATCTTTTCTTGAAGAGCTGGCTTGGAAACTGGCCGCCGTGGCTGCCGCGGTGGTGCTCTGGGTGGTGGTCACGCGAGAGCCGCAGGTGGGCACGGTGATCGATGCGCCGCTCGAAATGAAGAACATTCCACAAGGTCTGGACATCAGTTCGGAGGTGCCCGACCGTGTACACGTGGAAGTGCGCGGCCCGGCGAGCCGCCTCACTCGCGAGAACTTGGCGAACTCCGCCGTAGTGCTTGATCTCAGCGCCACGCAGGTGCCTGGCGAATGCACGTTCACGTTGGGCGATCGGGATGTGCGCCTGCCAGATGGCGTGACTTTTTATAAAGCCGTGCCTTCGCAGATCGCGCTCGACTTCGAACGTCTGGTGACAAAAACGGTCCCCGTGCGCGTTCGGTTTAGCACCGGTCCGCCGGACGGGTTTGAGCTTGCGCGCACGGTGGTGAGTCCCGCGACGGCTGTGATCACGGGACCCGAAACGCACGTGAACTCCATCGCGTACGTAACCTGCGATCCCGTCGACCTGGCGGCCATCGCGGGGACAAATGCGGAGCTGCACGCCAACGTCGATGTCGGCGATCCTCAGGTGCGCTTGAAATCCGCACCCAACGTAAAGCTCACGGTCGTGCTGCAGCGAAAGGACATGAATTAGTTGGCTCGAAAACTTTTCGGCACGGACGGAATTCGCGGCGTTGCCGGCGAATATCCGCTTGACGACCGCACGGTCTACGCCGCCGGCGCCGCCTTGGGGAAATGGGTGGCTGAGGGCGGCCGTGAGCGTCATGTGCTGATCGGCATGGACACGCGCGAATCCGGCGCCGCCCTTACCGCACAGGTGGCCGGCGGCCTGGCATCGCAGGGTGTCGAAGCATCTTTCGCGGGAGTGACGACGACGCCAGGCGTGGCATATCTGGCAAAAACCGGGCCGTTTTCGGCAGGCGTCATGATTTCCGCTTCGCACAATCCATATCGCGATAACGGCATCAAAGTTCTCGGGCATTCCGGTTACAAACTGCCGGACGCGGAAGAAGAGAACATCGAGACGGAGATGTTCCGTTTGCTTGAGAACGGTGTCGATGCGCGGCCGGCAAAACTTCGGGTAGACGACGATCTGGACCGCGACTATGTGCGGCACCTGGCGTCTACGATGACCGCGTCCCTGACTGGTCTCAATGTGGTGCTCGATTGCGCGAATGGCTCCGCCAGCGAACTCGCTCCCGACCTGTTCAGCGGCTTGCGTGCGAACGTGCGC
>JAICMB010000092.1 GCA_025929455.1 Bryobacteraceae bacterium
AAATGGTCGTCACCGGCGACCTGACGCAGGTAGACCTGCCTTCCGGCAAACGCAGCGGCCTGGTCGATGCGATTGAGGTACTGCGCGGCGTCGAAGGCATCTCGTTCGTGCACTTCGACGAGCGCGACGTAGTTCGCCACACCCTGGTGCAGCGCATCGTGAAAGCGTACGAGCGCTACAACGAACAGATCGGCGCCGGACGTCAGCTTGCGCTGAAGCTATCGCCGGAACCGGGCGAGGCCACCCCCGCCGCAGCAGAAGCAGCGCTGCCCATCGCACAGCCGGCCGCTGTTGCGCAGGTCGAAGCCCTGCCGCCGCTCGCCTGATCTCTCCAGCATGTCTTCCGATGGCAGTAATATCCTGTTCCAAACGCGAGCGTCCGCGGTGCCTCGCCGCGCGCTTCACGATTTCACCGCGCGCCTTACCAGCGAGGTAGCGCATCGCCGGCCGTTCGTCTGCCTCATCACTGATGATGCCGAATTGCGGCGCTTAAACAAACAGTTCCGCGGCAAAAACGAAGCCACCGACGTGCTTTCGTTCCCTTCCGCCGATCACGAAAGGCTTGGAGAGATTGCGATCTCCTACGACCGCGCGCGCGAACAGGCCGCCGCGCTCGGCCACCGTACCGAGGATGAGATCCGTATCCTGATGCTGCACGGCCTGTTACATCTGCTAGGTATGGATCATGAAACCGACCGTGGCGAAATGGCCCGCATCGAGGCGCGCTGGCGCCGGCGCCTGGGTTTGCCCGCCGGTCTGATTGAGCGAGCCCTCGCATGCTGATCGGTCTTTTTGTAGCCACAGCCTTTGCGTGCGTCCTGCTCTGCATCGTCACGCTCGTGCAGGTGCTGTACATGGAAACTCTGCGTCTGCATACGCGCGAGATGCCGATGCTGACGCTGTTCAAGTCGACACTCGAAGAACGCATCCGCATGCACGACGCGCACGGCGCGCTGGCATTTTCGATCATTAAGCACACGGTTTTCCTGATCATGGTGCTGCTGTGTACGGTCATCGCGGTAGATGGCCATCCGATGAACTGGCGCGCGTTCGGCGAATCCGCGGGCGTGTCCTGGCTGTTGATGCTGGCCTCCACCTACATCGCGCCGCATCTGCTCTATCGTAAGACGGCCGGCACATGGCTGCTGAAGATCGCGCCGTTTCTGCGCCTGCTGGCGCTGATGGCGAAGCCGCTGACCGCGCTGCTCGCGTTCTTCCAATCGCTGGTCGAGCTTGCCGAACCTGAAAACGGCGACGCGGAAGCCGCCAGCGCGTCGGACCACATCGATGCCATCATCGCCGCTGGCGCCGAGGAAGGCATTCTCGAAGAGGGCGACCGCAAGCTGATCGAGAGCGTGGTCGCGTTCGGCGACAAGACCGTGCGCGAAGTGATGACTCCGCGTCCAAACATGGTCACCATCGAAGAGAACCGCTCGCTCGACGATCTCCGCGAACTGGTCATCAACGAGCAGTACTCGCGCATTCCGGTGTACGCCGGCAACATCGACCAGATCACCGGGTTCGTACACGTGCGAGACATGTTCGAGCTCGACGAGCAGGAGCGCAAGGGCCGCGAAGTCAAGGAGCTCGCCCGCCCGATTCGCCTGGTGCCCGAGACGAAACCGGTCGACGATCTGCTGCGCGAAATGCAGCAGGACGGCGCGCATATGGCCGTCGTGGTTGACGAATACGGCAACACCGCGGGGCTCGTCACGATGGAAGACCTGGTTGAAGAAATCCTAGGCGAAATCCACGACGAGCACGAGCCCGAGCGCGACGTGACTCCAGAGCCCGACGGGAGTTACGTGATGTCCGGCAGCCTCGACGTGGACCGCCTGCACGATCTGTTTGAGTTCCGCCCACAGGAAGAAACTGAGTCGACTACCGTCGGCGGTCTCGTCACCGAATGGCTGGGCCACGTGCCGCGTCCGGGTGAAGCGATCGAGCGCGAAGGCATTCGCATCGAGGTGCTCAATGCTAACGATACCCGCGTCGAGCAGGTGCGCGTAGCCCGCGCGGAGAAGCCCGAAACATCCGAGACGCGGGCCTGAAATACGTTATTCTAGAAGCTGTATAACGAATGGCCAATACCTTTTCATCCTTGAAGCGCATGCGGACGGCCGAGCGCCGTACGCAGATCAATCGTATGCGCAAGAGCCGTCTGCGGCACCAGGTCCGCGCGCTGCGCCGGGCCATCGAAGCGAAGGACCCGCAAGCCGCGCAGCAGCTTATCCCGGGTACATTTTCGATGGTCGATCGCGCCGCAAAGTGGGGCATCATTAAGAAGAACACCGCGGCCCGCTATAAGAGCCGCTTGTCCCTGCGCGTGCGAAACCTCGCCGCCGCCTAACGTGGGGCAGGCGTCCACGCCTGCAGCGGGTGTCCACACCCGCTTCGTCCGTTGCCGCGGAAAGCCCCTCACGTGACCCCCGGCTTTGCCCCTCAATTGAGTAGGCGTCTACGATCGGCCGGCGCCGATCCGCATTTATGTCAACTCCAAAATCAAGCTCTCCATCACCACGCGATCGTCCGGTCGTGTGTCGCGTAGCGCTTTGTCGGCTTCGTATACCTTCCCGATCGCTCTACGCAGCCGCCCTTGCGGGAATGCCGTGACCGTCTGCGACACCTGCTCCGCGCGATCGCGCCAGATCCGCACGCCCTGTCGCGTGAAGTAGGTCTGGATCTGCTGCGCCGAGCGCAGGTTCGCTTCCTGCGCGGCCAGCGCCAGCCGGAACTGGGTCGCGAGAAACGTCAGCGCCAGCGGCAGATACTCGCCCTCCTTCAACAGCAGATCCAGGTGTTCGAGCGACCGCTCCCGGTCCCCGCGCCCCAGCGCGGCCACCAGCGCAAAAATCGTAGTCTCGCGCGCGTTTGGAACCATTAACGCGATGTCCTCGGACGTGATCTTGCGCGAACCCGCGTAGAGCGCCAACTTCTCGACCTCCGTCGCGATGCGCGCGGCGTCGGACGCGAGAACTTCGACGAGCATGCCCAGCTCGGCGGATCCGATATTCAGCCCCGCGGCGGCGGCCAGTTCGCGCGCGAGCCGGCGCGCCGCTTCAGGCGCGTACGGCCGGAACTCGACGACATCGGGGATGGCCGAATAGAATTTCAGGAGGCGATCGATGCGCGCCTTGTCCTCGCCTTCGAAGCCGAACCGCGAGGATTCGAATACCAGCACCGTGCCCGGCGTCGGGTGGCGCAGGTAATCGGCAACCACGCTGGCATCGCCGTCTTCACCCGAACCCATGCGTTTGGGCAGCGCCGTTTCCGCGGAGCTCACCCACATCACGCGGTCGCGCGCGAAGAGTGATAAGGAGCGTGCGTCATCGATCACGGCCGGCAGCGTCGTTTCGCTGAGATCGACATGCGACACACCCTCCGCGCGGTCTTCGGGCGCAAGCACGCGTTCGACGAGCGCCGCGCGGCAGCGTGCGCGCGCATATGCTTCCGGGCCGGCGAACAGATACACGGGCGCGGGCGGCTGCTTGGCGATGCGCTGCAGAAAGGCGTCAGGGGTCAAAGGTTCTCCGGAGTCGGCTTAGCCGACATGAGGGCCATCGCTGCACGTGCGCGCGAAGCGGGTCTGGAGACCCGCTGCAGGCGTGGACGCCTGCCCCACATGGCAGCGAAGCCGCAGTTCCGCTCCGTAACGAATCGCGGCCGGGTTGCGAATATGCGCGAGCGACACGATCAAAAGTTCTCCAGAACCGCGCTCACGATCGTGCGCGCGGCATCGCGGCTCAGGCGGTCGAGCGCGACCTCGCTTTCATCGAAATATTGCTGTTCCTGAATGCTGATCTCGTAGCTGTCCTTCACTTCGAAACTGGGCCGGCTGTACAGCACCTTGCCGGTCGTACGCTCGGTAAGCGAGACACCCATCGTAACGGTGATCTGCAGGTTGGTGGCACGGCCGGTGTTGGTGTCGTAAACCGTCGGAAACGCCGTGTAATTCGTTATATACCCTTTGAGAACGGCGTCGGCTTCGCCGGCGTCGGGCACCACGCGATAGCGTGTGCGCGCGATGAACTCGCGGGCGATCGCCTCCGGCAGTTTGTCGGTGAGCTTGTAGCGCGTGGTCAGATTCGCGAACTCCGGAACGGCGATAGTATGCACCGTCTTGGGCAACACGTCGATGCCGTTGCTGGTGTGATACCCGCAGGCCGTGCACCAAATCGCGAGTACCGCGCTAACCCAAAACCGCAACAGCCACCTCCACGGCATTCTGGGCGGCGATGCGGAGATTGTCGGCTGCGATCCAGAACCAGCAGGCGCGGCGGTCGTTGCGGTCGGGCGCGATGGCGCCGATCGTGATACTGCTCTGCCCGGCCACGCCCACATTAGACGGCGGCTCTTCGTCCGCGTTCCGAATTTCGATCTGCGGCATGGCGAGGCGCTCGGACAAGTGTTCGACCTCGGGTGCGTTCTCGAATTCCACCCACACCGAAAACGTATAGCCGTGAAACACGGGCGCGTGTGCGACGCGAAAGCTGGGCATCACGCCGCCGCCCGGACCGAGCAGCGATACGAGATGCCGCTCGATGGTATTTTCGACAGCGGCAAGCGACGCGCGCGCCTCGGCGCCATACTGCGGCAGCATGTTGAAGCTGACCTGCGCGTCGAAAAGGGTTTTCGTTAGCGGCTGAAATGAGAGCAGGTTGACGGTCTGCTGCTGCAGTTCGTCAACGCCGCCTTGTCCGCGCTCGCTGACCGGTTCGAATACCTGCGCGACGATGCGTCTGACCGGTGCGGCCTCCTGCAGCCGCTTCGTGAACAGCGCGAGCACGATCGCCGCCGAATGCGCGATGACGTAAACGGGCGCGGCCGCGGCGCCTTCGGTTTCCACCATCGGCGCGCGCACGCGAGCGCCGGGCTGTTCTTCGAGCGCACCTGTAAGGTCGATGAAAATCGGATGCGAGGGTGCACCCTGCGCGGCGGCCCACGCGCGAGTGGCGTTTTCGGGCGCGCCCGCCGTGAACACCAGCCGCGCGCCATGGATCTGTTCGGCCTCGAGTGATCGCATAATGGCCGGCTCGGCGGCGTCCTCGGTCAGGATGACCGACCCGGGTTCATCCGCGCCCGAAACCAAACGGGTGTTGGCCGGGAGAGCGGCCTTTTCGAGCACGTCGCGAACCTCGCGGCCGGCTAGCGATTCGGCTCCGGCTATAACGATGGTTTCCATTCTTGGCATTTCTATGTCACCGAGTGGGACGGGTGCGGCGGAGGCGGCGGCGGATGGCGGAAGCGGCGCCGCAGCACGCCTCCCGCCCGGATCACGATACCGGCGGCGACATAGGCCGTGGCCATGGCGAGGAGGACCGGCTGAGGAAAAGTCCATATCAAATAAATCAACGCCCCGATCAGCACGATCATGAGCGGCGAGCGCGGGCGCAGCAGGTTGATGTCTTTGAAGCTCGGATAGCGCCAGGTGCTGACCATCAAAAACGACAGCAGCGCTAGCAGCGCGAGCCAGAGTACTGAAGTTACCCACCAGCCGATCGGTACGCAGTCGGCCGCATATACGATGGCGGCGACGATCGCGGCCGCGGCAGGAATTGGCAGGCCGACGAAGTATTTCCGGTCGGGCCGGCCGGGATTTTTCGGAATGGGGTTGGTCTGCACGTTGAAACGCGCGAGACGCGCGGCGCCGCACAGCAGGAAGAGAAAGCTGATGAAATAGCCGAGCCGGTGGTCTTGCAGAGCGCCGCCAGGCGTGACGAACTGCACGCCCCAGGCATACGCCAGCACCGCCGGGGCGATACCGAACGTAATGACATCGGCGAGCGAGTCCATCTCGCGGCCGAAATCGCTGACCGTGTTGGTCATACGCGCGATGCGGCCGTCCAGTCCATCGAGCACGACGGCCACGCCGATCGCTGCGGCAGCGGCTTCGAAGTCGGGATTGGCGGCTCCGGGCACCGCGGCCATGGCGCCCTGAAATGCTTTGAGCACCGCGATGAAGCCGAGGAATATGTTGCCGGCAGTGAAGAACGTCGGCAACGCATACGCGGCGCGGCGAGGCCGGCGGCCTGACGAGGGCGGGCCCGTGAGCTTCCAGGATATTCCGGGCATGGTTAGGCTCGCCTCCGGGCCAGGATAGAGGAGCCGCCCGCGACGCGCTCGCCGGGGCGGACCGCGAGTTCCCATTCCGGGCCAAAGAAGACGTCCACGCGGGAGCCGAACTTGATCAGTCCGACACGCTCGCCCTTGGCGACCTGATCGCCCGCGCTCTTGTTGAAAACAATGCGCCGGGCAATCAATCCAGCGATTTGCGAAAAGGTCACGCGCGAGCCCTCGCCGTCGATCGTGACCACATTCTGTTCGTTCTGCTCGCTGGCTACTTCTTTGCTGGCAACCGCGAACTTGCCGCGCTGATAGCGGACCTGTTCAATGCGCCCGGCGATAGGCGCGCGGTTTACGTGCACATCGAAGATATTCAGAAAGATGCTGATGCGGGTCTGTTCCGGGCCGTCCGCCACGACGGCGACCACTTTACCGTCGGCGGGCGAAACGGCAACCGGTCCGTCCGGCACTTCGCGGTTGGGGTCGCGAAAGAAGTAGAGGCAGAATGCGGCCACTACGTACAGCGGAATGCCCCAGGCCGGTTGAACGAAAATGGAAACGATTACGCCGGCGATCGTAAATGCGATGGCGTAATAGATCCCGTCAATGATCATTCTTACCGTTATTGTAACGGTGGGTCATTGGGCGGTTGTGCCGGCGCGCCCGGACCGGCTCCTCACACGTATTTCGCATCGGTCGTCAGACCTCCTGTTTTGGTTTTAGCGAACGTGGCGTGGGGAGCGGGCTCGGCCTGGCCTGAAGTGATTGGTGCAATAGCAGATTTTGTTCGGCGGGGGCCGTGACTAGGGTGACGGCAGAATGGACAGACAGCAAGACTGCCTGTCCCACTCAGCAGCCGAAATGCAACCCGCAAGAACCATGCGCGGTGGTTCGTAGCGGACGAGTCCGATTGAAAATCGGCCGCAGGTTGGAAACCTGCCCGACGAACGTTCTAAGGTCTCGGTTGATATTTACAGGGAGACGGAGATGCCGGCCGAGACGGGGGCGCGGCCGCCAGCGGCGCCGCGCAAGCGGTTTAGACTGTGCCATTCGCGGGCAACGTCACGACGCAAGTCAGCGAGCCGTCCGGCGAGTGCTTCGCCGGCGTCGAGGGCCTCTCGTAATACGAGAACGTCGCTGGGCGCCAGCGTGACTGAGGGCGCCAGGCGTTTCAGAAGCGCTTCGCGTTCATTGAGCACTTCCGCGATGGCTCGCAGATCGCTCGTGTCGATGGTAGCGACGGCCTGATTCATTTCACTCCAGGATTTCATTGCGATGCTTGTCCGAAGTTTTTGCCGAACATCGTCAGATCGACGCTCTGCACGCTGGCTGTGATGATTTGCTGTTGCGATTGCAGCTTGCCGAGCAGCGCGTCGGCCGCCTGCAACTGCAGAGTCAAATTGTTCTGCATGACGGAAATGCGTTGGTTCAGATTATTGACCTGGTCCGAGATGTGGTCGTTGGCCTTGTCAACACCGTCTTCCTCGGTTCGGATCAATCCCGCAACGGGGTCGCTCACCTGCGCCAGCGTATTGCCGTATGCGCCGAGCCCGGTTGTCGTTGAGCCGAGGAACGAGAACGCGTCCGCAAGATTTTGATTCGTCAGCGAGTTGAACGTGCTCGCATCGAAGGACATATGGCCGGTCGCGTCCAATGTCACGCCCATAGATGCGAGACTTTGCACGGTGCCGCTGCCGCTGCTGTAGCTGGTAAGCTGGCGCAGATTTTGCGAAAGCTGCTGGATCACGAAGTCGCCCGCGAGCGCGCCCGCGCCGGATCCCTTCTGCGCATTCAACTGATCGGCAACCGCGTTGTAGGCGGTTACGAAGCTCTGCAGCGCGGAAGAAAGTTGCGACGGATCGCTCGCCAACGACACCGATACGTTCTCTCCGGCAGTCGTCGTGTTCTGGAAATTCAGCGTTAGACCGGGCACGACGTTGTTGATGGAGGTGCTGGGCGAGCTCACATGGATACCGTTGAGATCGAACTCGGTGTTGGCTCCCTGGTTGGTGTTCGAGATCAGGTTAACCGTTGGGCCGTTCGAGGGAACATCGTTGAGTTGCAACGTGGTCGCGCCGGGAGTATTTGCGGACACAGCCAGATAATTCGGTGTCGCACCCGTGCCGGTAGTGATGATGGACGCGCTGACTCCCACGCCGAGCGCGTTGATCGCGTTCGAAAGGCCGACAAGATTGTTCTGCCCGGGCGCGAGCGTGATGTCATACGTGTTGTCGCCGTAGACGAGTTGCAGGTCGCCGTCCGCGGATACCGGCGCGCTGCTCGAGTCGGAGTATCCTTGGACGGAGATTTCCGAGGCAGTGCGGGCGAGGGATGTAACGTTTGTAATGTTGTAGCTGACCGGCTGTGTCGCCCCCGTGGCGGTCGCGGTTACGACGTTGTTGTCGGAACTACTCGCGACGAGACTCTTGTTTGACGCGAGCGAGCCGAGATTCTGCAGACTGTTCGACAAGGTCGCTACTGCACTGCCCATAGCGATCAGCGCCTGTTTCTTCTGAAGATTATCGCTTTGCTGCTGCTGGAGATTCTTTACCGGTAGATTCGCGATCGACACAGCGCGCTGCAGGATCTGCTGCAGGTCGTCGGAATACGTGCTGACGCCGGCGAACGCCAGGGGCGCGGTAGACATTCTGTTGTTCTCATCGGCGGAAGCGCAGTGATCCTTTAGTGGGTTCTGCCCGCCTACAATGGTGAGTACATGATTGAAAATGTTTCCGCGGGCGCGGTGGCGCGCAATGCCCGCGTAGCGCTGTTTGATTTCGACGGGACACTATCGCTGATCCGGTCCGGGTGGATGGGCGTGATGGTGCCGATGATGGTCGAAATCCTGGCGGAGCGGAAGACCGGCGAGAGCAAGGACGAACTGCGGGCGGCGGTAGAGGATTTTGTCTGGCGGCTGACCGGCAAAGAGACGATTTACCAAATGATGGCGCTCGCGGACGCGGTGCGAGCGCGCGGCGGCGAACCGCTGGAGCCACTTGTATACAAGAAGATGTACCTCGACCGCTTGTGGACGCTGATCCGCGAGCGCGTGGAAGCGTTGCGCGCGGGGACCGCGAATCCGAACGATTATCTGGTGCCGGGAGCGCGGCGGCTGCTGGAAGACCTGCAGGCGCGGGGGTTGCGGATGTATTTGGCGAGCGGCACCGATCAGGAGAACGTGCGCGAGGAGGCGCGGCTGCTCGACATAGAGCGCTATTTCGATGGCGGCGTGTATGGCGCGCTGGACGATTGGAAGAGTTTCTCGAAAGGCATCCTGATCCGGCACATTCTCGAAACGGCGGATTATCGGGGCGAGGAACTGCTGGGCTTCGGCGACGGCTACGTGGAGATCGAGGAGGTGAAGCGCGTCGGCGGCGTGGCGGTGGCG
>JAICMB010000288.1 GCA_025929455.1 Bryobacteraceae bacterium
AAGGTCGCGGAAGTGGGTACGGAAGTGGGCACGGTGAAAACCGACCTCGGCGCGACGAAATCGCAGCTTGAGAAGACCATCGCGGAGCTGAAGCACGTGACCGGTGACGTCGATGGGCACGCTTCGCTGATCGCGACGAACGGGAAAGAGCTCGCGGCGCTACGGGCGCTCGGCGAGCGGAACTACATCGAGTTCAACGTTAAGAAGGACAAACACCCGCAGCGGATCGGGGACGTGATGATTCAACTGAAGAAGGCTGACCCGAAGCACAACCGCTACACGATCGAGCTGACGGCGGATGACAAGAAGATGGAGAAGAAGGACCGCACCATCAACGAGCCGCTGCAGTTCTACACGTCGAAGGCGCGCCAGCCGTATGAGATCGTCGTGAACGACGTGAAGAAGAACGACATCGCGGGGTATCTGGCGGTGCCGAAGGTTCAGAACGCACGCAATTAGATTGCTTGCGCGGTCGGAGGATAAAGAAATGGGCAGGCTCGCGGCCTGCCCGAATATCCTAAACGGCGTTAATCGCCGGCGGCCTGAATGGATTCGATCGTAACGGTATCGCCGGAAACGGCGGCGTCGACCTTTACCTTCTGGCCGAGGTGATCCATGACCTTCTCTTTCGAGGCGTCATCGATCTGGTACACCTTGCCATTGCTGACCAGCACGGGCGCCTTACCGCTCTTCACGCAGGCTTTCACGCAGGCGGCGTTCGCATGCTCGGCATGCGCCGCGCCACACTTCGCGTCAGAAATCACACCGGTCAACGTTTCGGCGGCAAGACTGCCGGCCAGCACGAAGGCGGCGGATAGAGACGCAGCCATTAATTTCCTCATAGAGTCTCCTTCCGAATCAGAACTCGGGCTTACTGCACTATAGTCGAAATGCGAGGGGGTCTGCAAGCGAGGTGAGATTGTATGCGGGCTTAGGGGAGCCGCGGGCGGAGATTGGCGCGGTCAATCCGGAGTATCCCGGTAGCAGCCGTTCGCATGGCCCTGGGCGCGGCGCGCGGCGATGTGCTGCGGATGATCGGCGAAGTCGTGGCGTTGCTGGGCGTGGGCGTAGCGACGGTAATTCCGGCTGGTGTCGCTTGCTGGAAACGCGTGACGGGCATGCTGTTCGGGGTGACCGCGGCGGATCCGGCAATGATTGTGCTGTCGATTGCGATTGTCGCAGCTGCGGCGCTTGCGGCGGGCTTACTCCCGGCGCGGCGCGCATCGCGAGTGGAGCCGATCATAACGCTGAGGTACGAGTAATCGCGCGTCAGTTTCGGAGGAAGATTTGCACGCGTGTGGATGTCCAAGTGGCCACGCCGCATCCGAAGAAATCCGTGTCCTCGGTCCAAATCGGACAGCTTAATGCGAGCGCAGTGGCGAGGATGGGCCAGTCGTCGGCGTCACGGCCTACCAAGCGTTCACGGGCTTCGTCTTCGAATACGTTGTAGACGTCTGGCCTGACGAGATCGACGACGGCCGCCAGCGCCTTCAGAACCGCGAGCGCTTTCTCCGGATCTCCGCCGCGCTTTGAGATCAACACGGGCAAGTGCTCTTCGGCATCCGAATACGCCGGCGTAGGGACGAAAAAAGAACTGTTCTTCGCGTGGGCTCCAATGATGTCGCGAACACGGTGGCCGAGAACCGCCCGGACGAGAATGTTCGCGTCGAGAACCAGCGCTCTATTTCGCATTGCGCTTTCGTGCGCGAGCGGTGTTGCGAATATTTTTGTACTCGTCGATCAGATCGTCTTCCGGCGCGCCCCAAGAGGCAATCATCGCATCGAGCTCTTTGGCAGCCGCGCGCATTGCCTCCACCTCGGCTTTGCAGTTGTGCTTACGCGCGGGTATGTAAAAGCCGACAGTTTCTCCATGGCGGGTGATCGCGAGCGCGCGACGGCCCTCCAAATACCCGGCCAAGTTCTCCCGGAACTCGCGAATGCCGATCTTTTCCGTTTCCATGGGCGTACCTTGTGTACACAATAGCACACAATTTCAGGGTGGGAAAATCTCGGGCTGCAAGTGAAGCGCTACAGCTTCACGCGCATTTCCGTGGTGGGTTGGAAGCCGAATTTTTCATAGAGCGCGCGGCCTTCGTCGCTGGCATGGAGTGAGACGGTGACGAAGCCCTGGCGGCGGCACCAGTCGAGTAGGCCTTGGAGGATCGCGGCGGCGATGCCGCGACGGCGCCAGGCCGGCTCGACGTACATGTTGAGAATCCAGGCGCGCGTCGCTCGGGGGCTGTGCGGGGTGCCCGGCCATTTCACGACCACCACACCGCCCCCGCCGATGACTTGTCCGTCCGGCGCTTCGGCGAGCACCGCGTTATACGTGCCGTCCGCCAGGGCCGCCGTAAAATACTCGCACGAGACGCGCTCGATGTTGTCGAGCTCCGCGGACGTTACATAATGCATGTCGCGAAGCATCGCGACACGCTGCCGCACAATGATATCGACATCGTGGAGAGTGCCCGGCCGCAGGCGTACGTCCACGGGCGGCTATTCTTCGGCGGGCGGTTCGCCTTCTTGGCCTTCTTGACCTTCGCGGCCTTCGCGCATGGCCTGCAGCCGCTCTTCGCGGCGCTTCGCACGTTCCGCGGCACGCTTCACCAACTCGGAGCCGACCAGCTCCAGCAACGCCTGTTCCGCGCCGTCGCCCTTGCGGGGGCCCAGGCGGATGATGCGCGTGTAGCCGCCGTTGCGCTGGCCGAAGCGCGTGCCCAGCTTGTCGAACAGCTTCTGCACCGAGCCCGGCGTTTCGAGAAACGCCGCGGCCTGCCGGCGCGCGTGCAGCGTGTCGCGCTTGGCGAGCGTGATCATCTTATCCACCAGGGGCCGCACCGCCTTGGCCTTGGGAACCGTAGTGATGATGCGCTCATTTTCAATCACGCTGGTGACGAGGCCTTTGAACAGCGCTTTGCGGGCGGCCACATCCCGCCCCAGCTTGAATCCCGCTTTCTTGTGGCGCATGGATTACTCCGTGAACTCTTCCTCGGCGGCTTCGAGCTGATCCGAAGGCAGCACGCCGCTCTCGATGGGCGTGCCGACTTGCGCGGGCTGTCCGCCGGGTCCGATCAGGCGACCCTGGGTATCGAACTTCATGCCGAAGCTCAGGCCCAGGTTGGCCAGAATTTCTTTAATCTCGTTGAGCGACTTGCGGCCGAAATTCTTGGTCCGCAGCATCTCGGCTTCGGACTTCTGCACCAGGTCGCCGATACTCTGAATATTGGCGTTCTTCAGGCAGTTGTAGGAACGGACGCTGAGCTCGAGCTCTTCGACTGACCGGTTCAGAATCTCGTTCATCTGGTTGGCGGCGCGCTCGCTCGGCTCCTCGCCGGCTTCGGGCAGCTCTTCAAAGTTGATGAAGATCGACATATGATCTTTTAACAACTTGCCCGCCTGCCCGACCGCGTCCTGCGGCGAGATGGCGCCGTTCGTCCACACTTCGATGGTGAGCTTGTCGTAGTCGGTCGTCTGGCCGAGGCGTGCGCCTTCCACGCTGAAGTTGACCTTGCGAACCGGCGAGTGGACGGAGTCGATCGCTATGTAGCCCAGCGGCAGATCTTCGTCGAAATTACGGTCCGCGGCAACGTACCCGCGGCCGGATTTCAGACGCATCTCGATGTTAAGCTTACCGCCCTCGCTCACGGTCGCGATATGCATGTTGCGGTCGAGCACTTCCACGTCGGGGTCGGTCTCGATCTGGCCGCTGAGCACTTCGCCGGCCTTGTCGACGACGAGACGCACAGTGCGCGAGCCTTCGCCGATCATCTTGAAGGGGATCTGCTTCAGGTTGAGGATGATGTCGGTGGCGTCCTCGACCACGCCCGGAATGGGCATGAACTCGTGCGCGACGCCTTCGATGCGGACGGCAGTGATCGCGGCGCCTTCAATGGAGCTGAGCAGCACGCGGCGCAAACCGGTGCCGATGGTGGAGCCGAAGCCGCGCTCAAACGGCTGGGCCGTGAACATACCGTACCGGTCCGTCAGGGTATCGGTATTCGCGACTAATCTTTTGGGCTTCTGAAAACCTTTAAACATATCTGACCTCGTTTTCGCGCCACAACCGCGGGCGCTGCTGGCACGGCCGGGCTCTACGCTCGCGGCCGCGCGGATGAACTACTTCGAATACAGCTCCACGATGAGCTGTTCATTCAACTGAATCTGAACCAATTCGTCGCGCTTGGGCGTCTGCAGTACGCGTCCGCGCAGAGTGTCGCGGTCGACTTCGAGCCAATTGGGGGCGGGGGCGTGCGCGGTGGCATCGCGCGAGGACAGAATCATCGGATTTTGCTTGCTCTTTTCACGAATTTCGATGACATCGCCGGGCTTGACTTCGAAGGACGGAATGTTAACCTTGCGGCCGTTCACGTTCACGTGCCCGTGCCGGACCACCTGGCGCGCCTGCGCGCGGCTGGTGCCGAGGCCCATGCGGTAGGTGACGCTGTCGAGGCGGCGCTCGAGCATGCTGAGCAGGTTGTCGCCGGTAACGCCTTTCTGGCGGGCGGCTTTCTCAAAAAGATTGCGGAACTGCTGCTCCGCGATGCCCCAGTAGCGCTTCGCTTTCTGCTTTTCGCGGAGCTGCAGGCCGTAGCCGACGATCTTGGGCTTGCGATCTTTGCCGTGCTGGCCAGGCGGGAAATTGCGCTTCTCTATGGCGCACTTTTCGGTGTGGCAGCGCTCGCCCTTCAGAAAGAGCTTCATGCCCTCGCGGCGGCACAGCCGGCAAACCGGCCCGTTGTATCTTGCCATTTTCTCGTTCAGTACCTTTCGTTACGCATCAGGTGCAGTTTACGGCCTGGCGGGCCTTCGTCCTGCTTGTAATCGGAAGGACAGGCAGCAAGACTGCCCGTCCTACTCAAACGCGGCGCTTCTTGGGCGGCCGGCAACCGTTGTGTGGGATCGGAGTCGTGTCCTTGATGTTGCGAACTTCGATGCCCGCGGTGGATAGCGCACGTACGGCGGACTCGCGCCCGGCGCCCGGACCGCTGACGCGTACTTCCACGGTGCGCATACCGACTTCCTTGGCCTTATTGGCGGCGGTGAGCGAAGCCTGCTGCGCGGCGAACGGCGTGCCCTTGCGGGAGCCGCGGAACCCGAGTGAACCCGAACTCGACCAGGCCACTACGTTCCCGGTCTGATCCGTAAACGTCACGATGGTGTTGTTGAAGGACGCCTGCACGTGGACCAGGCCCACGGGG
>JAICMB010000128.1 GCA_025929455.1 Bryobacteraceae bacterium
GCGAATCGGGATCGTCGCCGAGGACCTCTGCGATGCGCGAGGACAATTCGCCGGGTGTGCGCAGCGCGACGACCACATCGCGGCTTTCCACGGCACCGGCAAACGCGGGAGCGTCCGCGAGCGGCAGGCTATCGACGGGCGCGCCGGAAGCCACGCCGCGGGAAGCGCGCAGGCGCAGATTTTCGTTCGAGATGAGGAAGAGCGCGGCACGCTCCGAAAAAGCGTTGGTAGCTTCGAGTAGCGCGCGGGCCCACTGCTCCTCGGATTCAAAGTTACGAAGTCGGCGCAGTGAGCGATTCAGACGCGCGGTAACGCGGCGCGCGGACTGCGTTTCGGAGGTGCGGGCGAGGGTGTCTTCGAGGCGCGCGCGAAGGGCTGCAAAACGCTCGTCGAGGATGCGCGCGATCTGGTCGCGAGCGAGAAACTGCGCATCTTGGCAGAGTGCTGCGATGTTCGCCGCGGGCGCGTTCCCTTGCGTAGGATCGGCCGCGGCGGGAGAGTTCGCCATGCGGGGTTGCTTTGATTGTAGCGCCCTGCATGCGCAAATTGCGACTGTTTGCGTGTACGGACGACGCTGCGCGAATCGTGCGCCAGCGCGCGCGGCGGGTGTGGGCACCCGCCGTTGGTTTGGACGCCTGCCCCACGTGGAATCTGCGCGCGACACGGAGGCAGCCAGCAAGACTGGCCGCCCCACCCGCGTTAAAGGGTGGCGAGGATTTGCGCGGCGTGGCCGGCGGGCTTCACTTTTTCGAAGATGTGCTCGATACGGCCGTCGGCGCCGATCAGGAACGTGGTGCGCTCCACGCCGAAGTACTTGCGGCCATACATACTTTTTTGTTTCCAGACGCCGTAGGCTTCGGCGGCGGCATGGTCGGTGTCGGCAACCAAGGTGAACGGCAGGTCGTACTTGGCTTTGAATTTCGCTTGCGCCGCGGGATCGTCGGGCGAGGCGCCGACCACGACCGCGCCGTGTTTGTCGAGGGCTTTGGAGTTCTCACGGAACTCGATGGCTTCCGTCGTTCAGCCGGAGGTATCGGCCTTGGGGAAGAAATACAAAACGACGCGGCGGCCGCGCAAGGACGAGAGCGTGAACGGCTGGCCGGCATCATCGAGCGCGTGGATGTCGGGCGCGGGGTCGCCTTGTTTCAATGAATGTTCGGGCATTGTTTCATTCTATTGCGCAAGGAACGCCTGGACGGCCGGCACCATGCGGTCGCGTTCGCAGCCGGGCGCGAGATGGCCGCAATCGCCAGTCAATTGTAAGACGCGTGCGTGCGCGAGCGGAGCGAAACGCATCGCCGGCAGCGGGTTCACCATGTGATCCTGCACGGAAACGACCGCCAGCATGCGCGCCTTCACCTGCGCGGCGGCGCGCTCGAGCGAGCCTCCGAAATGACGCGCGACGTTGTCCGCCATCATGGCTTGCAATTGCCGGAGCCAGTTGTTCGCGTCGAAGCGCTCGGGTCCGTTCTGCTCCGTTTGCGCCAGGAAAGAGGCGAAGTCCTTGCGGGGCGTCTGCTCGGCGCGATACTTGGGCGTCGTGAGTGCGAACGCGTGGATGTCGGCGAGGGCGCGCAACGGAGGTTGCGAAGTGTAATTGCCGCCGTTCCAATCGCGGTCCTCTTCGATGGTGTGTTCTTCGCTGGTCCAGAGCAGCAGGTCGGTGGCGTCGAGTTGCGGCGAACCGACGATGGGAACGAGCCGGTCCATGAAGGTGGGATGCGCGACGGACCATTCGAACGTTTGCATGCCGCCCATGGAGATGCCCATGACGGCCCGGAGGTGTGTGAGATGGAGCGCGCGTGTGGCGAGCTGATACTCGGCTTCCACCATATCGCCGATGGTGAACTGCGGGAACCGCATGCGCGGTTGCGCGGTGCTGTTGGAGGGAGACGATGACACCCCGTCACCGATAGCGTCTACCGCGATCACGAACCAACGTTTCGTGTCGGCGAGATTGCCGGGGCCGATCCAATCTGCAAGCCCCTTCGTCGTGCCGGTGAACCATGTCGGGAACAGGACGGAGTTCGAGCGGGCAGCGTTGAGTTTTCCGTACGTGCGATAGCCGAGTTTGAGGTCGCGGATGACGGCGCCCTGCTCGGTTTTGAAATTACCGAGGGAGGCGAATTGTTGGGCGCCGTCTTGGGGGAAGGCGGGGGCGATGATCGCGACAGATAGCAGAACGGCGGTGACCAGGCGCATCGGAAACACTGTAGCAATGGACAGCCGGCATAAAGCGACCGGCCGCCCCACTGGTTCCTAAGACACTAAACTGGAGGGGTGTTGCGATGGTGGTTGGCGTTTGCGGTGCTGGCATGCGGAGGCGCGCATGCCGCCGTTAGCGCCGCGGCGGTCGGGACGGCGGTGGCGCATATGGAGTTGGATGCCGGCGAGTGCTACCGCGTTCTGGATCTGAACTTCGCCAAGCAGGACGCACACATTTACTTCACCAGCGGGTGGCTGGTATTTGCGAAGCCGATCAACGGCATTACGCCGGGAGCGGTTTTTTCGACAGATATTGAGGCGGGCGACGGTGAACTGCTGTTAATGCCACCAACGCGCTCCGAGCGCATGTCGCTCGCCAAGTTCACGCACATGCCGAATCTGGAAGAGCACTTCCGCACGGCGGTGATGGCGTTCACCGACGATACTGCGGCGCAATTACGCGCGGTCCTGGAGCGGAGGGCGGCGCGCAAGAACCCCGATATGGGAGCGGCGCTGGCCGAGAAATGGACGCCGGTGCTGCAGAATATCGGCAACAGTTTTCAGGTGCGGCTGACGGGGGATCTGTTGTCAGCCGATCGCGCGAATGGACTGTTTTACGCGGGCATGGCGGGAAAGACGCTCGGGAATTTCGATTTACTGTACGATCCGCGCACGACCGACCAGGTGGTGCTGGGTCAGATCACGGAGGCGGGGGCGCACACGGGCTTCGATGTGTGGACCGAGTTTCCGGGGCGCGCGGCGCGGCAGGATCGCGCACTCGCGCCGCAACCGGCGTTTTCGCTTTCCGACTATCAAATTGAGGCGGAAATCAAACCGGATTTCACCGTCGAGGCGCACACGCGCGTGAAGCTGCATTGCCGCGACAACTGCGGTCCCGCGATTCGATTGTTGATCACGCATGCAATGGACGTGAGCGGCGCCAAGCTGGACGGGCGCGCGGCGGAGGTGTTTGAGCGCGAGTCGCTGCGGTCGAACTTGATTCGCGACGACGGCAACGGCGAGTTTCTGGTGGTGAGTCCGGAACCGCTGGCGGCGGGCAGCGATCACGTGCTCGAGATCGAGCATGCGGGCAAGGTGATTTTAAAGGGCGCGAACGATGTGTTCTTTGTCGGCGCGCGGGGGACATGGTATCCACGGGCGTCGCACGATTTTACGAGATATGAGCTGACGTTCCGGTATCCCGCGGACCTTTCCGTCGTTGCGACGGGCGTGCGCGCCACGGACCGTACGGAGGGCTATGAGCGCATCACGAAATGGCGGACGCCGGAGCCGATTCGCTTCGCGGGATTTAATTTGGGGCGGTATCAGACCGTGGCGCTCGATCGCGGCGGCTATCACATCGAAGTGTGCGCGAATCGCGGCATGTTGCCGCGTCCGCCCGCGCCTCCGATGCTGCTGCCCGTGGCCCCGCCGGTATACCGGCACAAGGATGAACATCCGCTGCTGCCTGTGCCGCTAGCGCCGCTGAATCCGGCGGCGCGTATGCGGGATATCGCCGCGCACGTATCGGACGCGCTGGAGTTTTATGCCTCGCTGTTCGGGCCGGCGCCGATCCAGAAGCTGACGGTCGCTCCGATACCGGGGAGTTTCGGGCAGAGTTTCCCGGGGCTGGTGTATTTATCGACGTTGTCGTATATGAATAAGGCGGACCGGCCGGCGCCGGCGCGCGGGCAGTATCAGGACACGTTCTTTTCAGAGGTGCTGGATGCGCATGAAGTGGCGCATCAATGGTGGGGAAACCTGATGGCGCCGGCATCGTATCACGATGAATGGATTTCGGAGGGGCTGGCGGATTACTCGGCGCTGATGTATTTGGAGAAGCGCAAGGGTGTGCAGGCGATGGACACGGTGCTGGACCGGTACCGGACGTCGCTGCTCGAAAAGACCACGGGCGGCGCGACGATCGAATCGGCGGGACCGATCGTATGGGGATTGCGGCTGCTGACGTCGGAGACGCCGGATGCCTGGCGGCGGATCACGTATGAGAAGGGCGCGTGGATTTTTCACATGCTACGGCGGCGGCTCGGAGATGACAACTTCCGGGCGATGCTGCGCGAGATCTGCGAGCAGTACCGCTTCCGGCCGTTCGCGACGGCGGACTTGCTGCAGGTTGCGCGCAAGTATTCACGGGGAGCGGATCTAAACACGTTTTTCGACGCATGGGTGGAGGGTACCGGGATTCCGGCGGTTTCTGTGACGTACGACGTGAAGCGCACGAAACTGAGCGGAACGGTGAAGGTGTCGGGCGTGGCGGACGATTTTTCCGCGCCCGTACCGGTGGAGATCGCGCAGGGTGCTCACAGGCGCGTAATGTGGGTGCAGGCGGGCACCGACGGCGAAGATTTCGTAGCGGACGTGAAGCCGGGTGCGGCGGCGCATGCATTCGTGGACACGGCGGATGCTTTGATCACAGTCCGCAAATAACGATGAGCCTTTTACTCGATCGCGGCGAGCGCGAACCGATGTGGCGCCAGGTCGCTGACATCGTAGAAAGCTACATAGCCGACGTACCCGGGCTACCCGTGACGCCGGAACTGGCGCCGGAGAAGATTCGCGCGCTGCTGACGGAGTGCGATTTCGAGCGGCCAATGACGGCGGAAGACGCGGTGGCTTTCGCCGCAGACGCCTTGCGGCGGTATCAGACGCACACGCCGCATCCACGGTATTTCGGGCTGTTTAATCCGGCACCGGCTGCCGCTTCGGTCGCAGCGGATACGCTCGTCGCGGCGTTCAACCCGCAGATGGCGGCGTGGAGCCATAGCCCGTTCGCGGTGGAAGCGGAGCGGCATTTGATTCGCGCGTTCGGGGCGAAGTTCGGGTATGCGGAATGCGATGGCACGTTCTGCACGGCGGGCGCAGAGGCCAACCACACGGCACTGCTGGCCGCGCTTACGAACGCGTTCCCCGAGTATGGAACGGATGGCGTACGTGCGCTTGCGGCTCAACCGGTGTTTTATGTTTCCAGCGAAACCCATCATTCGTTTTTGAAGGCAGCGCGGATTTCGGGCATCGGTACGGCGGCAGTGCGCACGGTAGAAGTGGACGATAAGCTCCGCATGCGCGCGGACGAACTTGCACGCGCCATCGAGCGTGACCGGCAAGCAGGATTCGCGCCTTTTCTCGTTGTGGGGACGGCAGGCACGACCAATGCGGGCGTGATCGATTCCCTGCGCGAACTCGCTGCGGTAGCGCGCGCGGAGGGGTTATGGTTTCATGCCGATGCGGCATGGGGTGGCGCGGCGGCGCTGGTTCCGGAGATGCGGTCCCTGCTGGACGGCATCGAACAGGCGGATTCGATCACAGTCGACGCGCACAAGTGGATGAGCGTACCGATGGGCGCGGGCGTGTTCCTAACGCGTCATCGCGACATTCTCGATCGCACGTTTCGAACGGAGACGGCGTACATGCCGCGCGAGGCCGCCGGACTGGATGTAGCGGACCCGCACCTGCGGACCATACAATGGTCACGGCGCTTTACCGGACTAAAGGTATTGTTGCCGCTGCTGGTTGCCGGGTGGGACGGCTATGCCGCTACCCTACGGCATCAGACCGAAATGGGCAAAATGTTGCGCGAGTTACTGGAGCGTTCCGGTTGGACGATCGAGAACGATACACCGCTGCCGGTGGTGTGTTTTTCCGATCCCGCAGGCGCCAGCGCGCACGAGATCGCGATGCATGTCGTGGCAAGCGGTGCGGCGTGGATTTCGACAACGCTGGTACGAAATCGCCGTGTGCTGCGTGCTTGCGTCACGAATTACCGCACCGATGACACAGACGTGCGCGCGTTGTGCGAGGCGTTGGAGAGCGCGCGGGATGTCCATCGGCACGCCGCGGGCGAGGCAGCATGCCGGTAAGCCGCACGAAAACCGGCAAGGTGCCGACCTCGGGCGAGAGCATCGCACCGGAGGAGCGCCCGCGGGTTGAAACGGTAGAAGAAGCGCCAACGCCGCGCGTGTCGGCGATCATCGTTTCCTACAACAACGCCGAGGGGCTGCGGCAGTGCGTGCACTCGCTCGAGGCGAGCACGATCCGGTCGCGGCTGGAAATTCTCGTCATCGACAAGGGGTCGCGTGACGAGAGCCCGCAACTCGATACGGAGTTTCCGGACATCACGATTCTGCGGCTGCCGCGCAATTTCGGAACGACGAAGGCGCTGAACATCGCGATGCGTACCGCGGCGGCGGACCTGGTGTTTTTTCTGGCCCCGGAAGTCACGGTGGAGCCGACCACGGTCGCCCGTTTGGCGGACCGGTTGGAGGCGAGCGAAGATGTCGTGGCGGTTTGTCCGGTGCTCAGCCATGACGAGCAGTTCTTCCGCCTGCCCGACCCTGGTTCGGGCGCGACACTGGCGCCGGTGCACATTGCGGACACGGGCACCCTGGCTGGCGATGGATCGGGCGAGGGCGTTGAGGTAGAAGGTGCGACGTTCGATGCCATGATGGCGCGCAAGTACTTCGTTCGCGGGCTGAACTACCTCGACGAAAAATACGGCGAGTTCTGGTCCGACGTGGAACTGGCGTATCAGATCCGGCGCGCGGGGAAGAAGATGATCGTGCTGCCGTCGGCGCGGGCCTCGTACGAACGCCCGGTGGACAAGTATCCACCGGGCGCAGCGAACTTACTCGAATCGGACAAGATCTCGGGCGCCGCCCGTTACTTTGGGAAGCACTTCGGATTCTTCTCCGCACTCATGTTCCGGCTGAAAGCGATGTTCGGGGCGCTGTTCACCGGACGCTTCGGACTCTTTATCGGCGTGCTGTCCGGCAAGAAGGTGGACGGCACGCAGTCGGAAATGTAGCCGCGTGGCCTAGCGAGCGCCCCGCAGCTGTGGCGTGGGCGGCGCGGCCTTGCCGAAGTACGCGTCGTTGATGGTGACGGTGGCCTTGCTCTGCACGTTCTCAATGGCGTGCTTCACCAGATCCTGCTTCAACGCGTGATCGAGTTGCGGTTTCACCTGCTCAAACGGCTTCGTTTCGCGCGACTCGACTTTGATCAGGTGATAGCCGAACGGCGTTTTTACCGGCTCGCTGAGTTGGCCGACGGGTAGTGTGAACACTGCGTTATCGAACTGCGCCACCATACGGCCGCGCTCGAACGTTCCAAGCGACCCGCCGTTAGCCCCCGAGCCGGTGTCATCCGATTCGGTCTTCGCCAGGGCGGCCATATCGGCGCCCGCGAGAATCTTCTTGCGAAGGTCCTGCGCTTTGGCGAGCGCTTCTTCCTCAGTCAACTCCTTCTCACCGGCGCGCAGCGGAACTTTGGAGCCTTTGAAGCGGATCAGGATGTGGCTGGCTTTCGCTTCTTCGAACTCGGTTTTGTGCTGGTCGTAGTAGGCGTGCTCGGCGGTGTCATCAACCTTGAGGGTATTGTCTAGGTTGCGGACCAGCAGGCTAGCGAGCAGATTATCGGCCTGAAGTTTCATGATGGCCTGGTTCTCGGGGGTTTGATCGAGCTTGCGCTCGCGCGCCTCCTGCGCCAGCGCTTTCATCTCGGCAAGCTGCGTGACGAATTGACGCTTGTTGGGACCGGTGGCAGTGGCGCGCATCTGGTCGGGCAGCGCGGCCACGAGCTGTTCGTACTGCGCCTTGGTGATCTTTTCGGCGCCGATGGTGAGCACGACGGTGTCAGGCGAAACGGGTGCGACGTTCTCGAGCGCCGGAGCGCCATTCGAAGCGGGCGCCGTTACTGATGGCGCGGGCGTGCCAGGCTGGACGCGGCCGGCCGGAGCCTGCGCAAAGGCAGACAGCGGCAACAGAAGTAATGCAGAAATACACGTACGGAATTTCATGGAAGTATAGGTTCTGGGGGGTTGCTGATAACAGAGTAGCAGGTTGGGGAGATTCCGCGGTCCGCCATCAGCGTGGCGGGTGCGCGACGTAGAAATGATGGAAGGCGAAACGGGAGTGGTTGTGGCGTGAGAATCTGGAAGTATATACTACTTCTAGAAGGAGACCCCCATGGCCGAGTCCCTCGCGCTGTTGGAATCCCGCCGGGCGGATTTGCTCC
>JAICMB010000062.1 GCA_025929455.1 Bryobacteraceae bacterium
ACCAGGGCCGGTCGGGGCGCCATTGTGCGGCGGCGGACGAGGCCGATTGACAATCGGCCGCAGGTTGACGACCTGCCCCACGCCGAGCCTGCGCTGCAACCGGATGGTTGCGTTCTGACTGGGACAGCATTCTAGCCGGTCACCAGCTCATCCACCTGAAACGCCCGCTTGCGCCCCGCCGCGACGACGTGTCCGCGGTACTTCGTGCGCCCATTCACCGACATCTCCAGCTCACGGCCGGCATTAAAGTCAAACGCCAGAATATCGTCCTGGCGTAGCTCCATCAAATCCGACAAACCGATGGCCGGGCCGCGCAGCCGTACATCGAGGTGCATCGCCGCGCCCTGAACCAACCGCAGCACGCGCGCCTGTTCATCGTCTGTCGAATCCGTTTTACGCAGCGCCCATTGCTGGTCGAAGCGGTGCCGCAGCATCTTGACGACAATCGACGGAATACCGATGTTCATCATGCCGCTGCGCTCGCCAATTCGCACTTCCATACTGATCGCCACCACGGCCTCGTTCGGCGCGAGAATGCGCATCAGCTGCGGGTCCGTCTCGTAGGTCAGGATCGAGAAATCCATGTTGGTGACGTTTTCCCACGCGCCCTTTAAATCGTGCAAAACAATGCGGAAAACGCCTTCGAGCACGCTCTGCTCGATTTCGGTCACCTCACGCGTGATCTGCAGCGGGTACTTGCCGCTGCCCCCCAGCAGCATTTCGAGTATCGGAAACACCAGAGATGGGTTGATCTCCAGCACCGCGCTGCCGTCGGTCGGCTTCAGCGCGAGCGCCACCAGGCAGGTCGGGGCGGGCAGGCACTGTATAAATTCGATATAGGACAACTGCTCGACCGAAATGAGATTGACGGCCACATACGCGCGCAGGTAAGCGGAGAGGCTCGACGCCAGCGTACGCGCGAAACTCTCATGCAGCAGATGTATGGCGCGAAGCTGCTCCTTGGCAATGCGGTCGGGGCGCCGGAAATCGTAGATCTGCGCCCGCCGCAGCGCCTCGGCTTCGTCCATGCCGTCGCGGATGTTTCGGAATACGGAGTCGATTTCTTCCTGTGAGAGGACTCTTTCGGGCATGCTGGTTCTCTATCGGGCGGCGCGGCGCGGGACTTTAGCGCCGCACGAAGAGTAGGTATCGCGTCCCGGAAGAATTCTCAGTCGAAAGCACCCGCTTGCTTATGAGCGCGGCTCTGCAGGGCGGCAGGCGGGTCCGCAATCGAACGAAAGCCCGCCAGCCGGGCGCGATCGGTGTTCTTAATCGATACCAGCGGCATCAGCCCCCGGTCGATGAGCGCCTCCGCCTCGCCTTCGGTCATCAACACTTCGGCGCAGGGCTGGATGACGCTCTCGCCGTCTTCGCGATACACATGCGCGGGCAGGTCCGTCAGATCCAAATCCGACCCTTCCGCCAGCAGCGCGGCGCACGCGAACGCGGCATTCCCCCACAGATATGCGCTGTGCTCGGGCGCTCCGGGCATCTCCTCGAAATCGAACGTTTCGATCGGCGAAGTGTCGCGGCCATAGGGCAGACGCAATAGGAAACGCGGTAGAGCAAGGCCGAGATAACGCGCTTCCGGAATCCGGCGCAGTTCGTTCCAGGACGCCATTCCGGCGTCATCGCCGAGCAGTTCAGCTCCAGCTCCGGCCATGAATGGAGCGCCCACGGCTGACGCCAGCAACGCCATGCGCCCGAGCAATCCGATGTCGGCGGCGCCCGGTCCAAATGTATAGTTGGCAACGATCGCGGCCCAAGGTTCGGCGCCGGGGATTTGCACGGCATCGCGAACCAGCACACGAAACAACGCGGTCTCGCGCAGGTCGGATGCATCGCCGATATCCGCGGCGGCGGCGCGCTTGGGCAGATGCAGGAGAAAGATCTTGAAGTCGGCGGACGTCTCGACACGGCGGACCAGGAAGAACAGCGCGCGCCAGGCAGATTCGAGAGCTTGAAATTGGCGCTCGCGCAAAAGCGCCCGCAGGGCGGTAGACACTCGCGCGTCTTTGGTTGCCTGCCGGTTCAACTCTTCCGCCGTGGGGGCGTGAACGGTATGTGGAGCGACGGCGCTTTCAATAAAGGATTGCAGCGGGTCGCGTTGGCGAACGGGCTGGTCGCTGGCGGTGATCGCGTCGAGCAGGCTTCCCGAGCCGAGCAACGCCTCCACATCGGGCCGCGCGACTGGCTGCGGCGACGGGCGGAGCGGTGCTTCGGGAGCGGGCGCGGCCGCGACCGTGCCGAATAAGTCCGACGTCAACAGGCGGTCAGGATGAAAATCGTCTAGCTCGCGAAACTGCAGCGTGCCGCTGGCGTACGTAAGGCGCACGCCGAGGCGATTCATCACGGTGTCGAAATTATCGCGGTCGACCTCAACGGGCCGGCCGGTCGCAGCATGTGCGCCGAAGTCTCCTATGACCAGCATGCGGAACGGGAAAGCCATGCGATCTATCGTACGCCCGATAAAATGTTGTTCGCAGGCACATTTTTGCAAACCATTCGCATGACCCCCGAACGGCGCGAGCGCATGCGCCGCGTCGCGCGCTACACGTGGCCCACGCTGCGCTATTGGATGGAGACCGAAGTCCACGTGTACGCGTTTTCGATCGCGGCGAGCATGATCCTGTCGTTCTTCCCGTTCATGATTGTGATGGTTTCGATCTGCCGCTATTTTCTGCACTGGGATGCGGCGGTGGACGCCACCTATTTCGCGCTGGGCGACTACTTTCCGGGGGAGCTCGGAGCATTTATCTCGCGCAATCTCGATGTCCGCGTGCACACAAACGGCCCCTTGCAGATCTTCTCGGTGCTTCTGCTGTTCTTTACGGCCAACGGTATTTTCGAGCCGTTGGAGGTCGCGTTGAATCGTGTATTCGGCGCGAAAACCAACCGCACCTACGTGCGCAATCAGTTGGTGAGCCTGGCGCTGATCTTCGCGTGCGGCGGGCTGGTGATGGCATCGTTGGTTTTTACCGCGATGAACGATCAGATCGTTGCGCGCTTCTTCGGCGAGGGCATCGTCTTCCGCGTCGCGGCGCGGATCGCCTTCAAAATCGCAGCCATTCCGATCACCATCCTGATTCTGTTTCTGGTGTACTGGGTGCTGCCGAACGTAAAGGTGAGGCCGCGTCGTATTCTGCCGGCCGCCATCATCGTGGGCCTGAGTCTGGAAGTGTTGAAGTACATCAACCTGCTGCTTTGGCCGTGGTTCAGCGCCAAGATGGAGCGCGAATACGGGCCCTTTCAGTACTCGGTGACGCTCATCCTCTGGGGGTTCCTGGCGTCCATGATCATTCTCGGCGGCGCGGAATGGGCCGCACGGCGGCGGCTCCAGGACAGCCCGCCGGTACCATAGAGCAATGAGTTCTCCCGCAAACGCCATTGCTCACACGCCTTTGGCCGGCGCGCATGTGCGCCTCGAACCACTGACACTGGAGCATGTGGACGCGCTCTGCGCAGTGGGCCTCGATCCGGCGATCTGGCGCTGGTATACGCACCGCGTGAACGACGCGGCCGAAATGCGGGCTTGGGTGGAGACGGCTTTGGCGTGGCAGGCAGCGGGGACCGCGCTGCCCTACGCGACCATCGAGCGCGCGACCGGGCGCGTCATCGGCAGCACGCGGTTCATGAATATCGACGCCGCCAACCGGCGTGGGGAGATCGGCGCCACGTGGATTGCCCGGCCCTGGCAGCGCACGCCCATCAACACGGAAGCAAAATACCTGATGCTGCAGCACGCGTTCGAGACACTGGGCTGGATCCGCGTCGAACTGAAGACAGACTCGCTAAACGAACAATCACGCAGCGCGATCCTGCGCCTCGGCGCGCTGTACGAAGGCATGTTCCGTAATCACATGATCTGTGATGACGGGCGGCTGCGGCACTCCGTCTGGTACAGCATCATCGTGGACGAGTGGCCGGAGAAAAAGGCAGCGCTGCAGGCGAAACTCGCGCGGTAACTCCGGCCGGTAACGGAACATCCGCTTTCTTTTCTGATCCCCGACGCCTGCATCGGAGCCCTCCGCACCGCCAGACGGCATCGAATCTAACGTGAATATGCGTGAGCGAGCCGTGATCGTCTTTGATACGAGATACACGGAGGCGACTAGATGGCCGCCTCCGCGCATCAGACTTACGAAGGCAGGCTACAGCGCTCCCAAAATCTGGGTCAGCAGCCCGGCTAGCTGATTCAAAAGGTTGGAAAGCGGGCCGCCGGAATTGAGGAGATTCGCGACCGCGCAAAGGAGGTTTCCAAGCAGATTGCCAGCGCCGGGTACTGCCGTGATATTCAGGACGACTTGGTTGAGATGGATCATCAACCCCAGGAGATTGAGATCGAGTGGACCGAGTGTGAGCGTAAGGATCGTGCACGACCCCGCAACTGCCACGGGTATGCTGATGGCTTGTGCAATCGATCCCAAAGAGGTACCACTTGCATCCAGTACAGTGCCGGCGAGGTTCGCCGTGGCAGTCAGGATTCCGTTCGACACTTGGAATCCAGTAAGGGTCAATGTTCCAGCAAGTCCTCCCACACCCGGTGCGAAGTTGTTGATCGCGGTTGTTAATGATTGTGTTATCTTGGCCGCTTTTGCTTGAGTGGCTGTGACTGCTACTGCCGCCGCAATCGCTCCCGCGGGGGCAACAGCAGCAAACATATCCCGACGCGACGGTTTATCCATCGAAAATTCCTCCAGTTAGATCGGAACACTACAGATGTGCGATGGTGAGCGATCTGGCCCGCATCGCAGGATCTTGCTGTGCTGTAGACTCACCGCGACGTCAGAATCGTAAATTGCCTAACCGTGAGAGTTAGTACCTGTGATCGGCAACGACAGGAGTCCTAAGACGACCTACTGACTTTACGGGAATAAGTCTGAATTAGAGTCGCCCAAGCGCGCGCAGATCTCAGTGGGGCGGCCGGTCTTGCCGGCTGCCCATGCCGGGGTTGCAGCCGAAACTTGCAGCGGCGTGTGCGGCTGGCTGTTCAGTGGGGCAGACGTCTACGTCTGCGCCGGACACTCCAGGTCCGGCTGTTCGGCAGTCACACCATCACTTTTTTGGTGCGTATGCGATAATCCTCGACGTTGGGCATGCGCACAACTCGGCACATCTCGAACAGGCGCGAGCGGGCGCGCATGCCGATGCGCTGTTCGAGGAGCGTATCCATGTGGCGCACCTGCCCCGCTTCGGGGTCGAGCAGATTGGTGGTAACGATCATCGGCTTCCGATGATTGCAGCGGTGCGTGATGATGGCGGTCACGGTATCTTCGACCCAGTCGATCATCCGGTGCGCGCCGAGATCGTCGAGGACAAGAATTTCGGTGTCCAGCGCGGCGCTGTACGCTTCTTTTGAAGTCGCGCCCGCGGTGTCGCTCCAACCGGCGCGGATGCGTTCGAGCAGGTCCTGGAAATCGAAGAACACGCCTTCGAAGCCGCGCGACAGGAGCCGCCGAAGGACCGCGACCGCGAGATGCGTTTTGCCCGCGCCGGGTCCGCCGAAAAACAGGAGGCCGGGCTTATCAACGGCAGGATATTCCGAGGCGTAACTGCGCGCCATCAGCATGGCCTGACTGAGGCCGCCTGCAGCAACGGGGTTATCGCGGGGCAGAATGAAATTTTCGAAGTCGGCGCGGGCGTAGTTGGGCGGGATGTTCGCTTTCGAGCCGAGGGTACGCGCACGGCCGCGCTGCACACATTCGCAGCGCTCGGCGGCGGAGATCCCATCCTTTTCGATGATCTTCCAGCCGCTGCCGCCGCACACCGGGCACGTTTCCATATCCGTATTTTAAGCGTGCCGCGCCCGGCGTGCGCGCGCTGTTAGCCTGAAGCTGTGCCGGCCAGCGCCGAATACGCCGCGCGGTTGGAGCAATATGGCGCGCGGCGCGATTCGCTCTATAAACAGTTCATCCGCATCGGAAACGCACGGCTAGCGGCGGCCATAGCGGGCGTGATCCTCGCGTTTTTTGTCTTCGGGGTCACGTCGGTGTCGCCCTGGTGGCTGCTCGTGCCCGGGCTCATTTTCCTCGCCCTTGTTGTAGTCCACGCACGGATCGTGGAGCGGCTGGGCCGCACGCGGCGGTCGATTGCGTTCTTCGAAGGCGGAGTGGCGCGGCTGGAAAATCGCTGGCAAGGGCGCGGCGAAACGGGAGAACGTTATCGCAATCCGCAGCACGTGTACGCAGACGACCTCGATCTGTTCGGGCGGGCATCGCTCTTTGAGCTGTTATGCACGGCACGCACGCGCGCGGGGCAAGACGCGGTGGCGACCTGGCTGCTCGCGCCCGCCGCGCCGGACGAAGTTCGCAGACGGCACGAGATCGTAGGACGCTTGCGCGAGCGCCTTGCGTTCCGCGAGCACTTGGCCGTGCTCGGGGAGGAACTGCGCTCGGAAGCGGACCCCGTTCAGATGGCAAGCTGGGCCGAGCAGGCGCCCATTCCCTTCCCCGCCGGCGCGCGCGTGATTGCGTTCGTACTGGGCGCCGCAACCTTGGTGACGTTCTGTCTGTACATGGCTGGAACGCTGCACCGTTATGCGTTCATCGCGTCGCTTTTGCTCACACTGCTGTGCGGTCAATGGCTACGCGCGCGCTCCATCGCGGCGGTCCGCGGCATCGACCATTGCGCGCGCGATCTGGCGCTCTTCCGCGCGCTGTTGAGCCGCATCGAGGGCGAGCGCTTCGAGTCCAACGCCGCGCGCGAACTGCAGCAGCGCATACGTGGGGCGGCGCTGCATGTGCGGCGGCTCGAGCGGCTGCTGGTGGCGCTCGACCAGATGCATAACATGTTCTTCGCCCTGATCGGCATTGCGGTGCTCTGGACACCGCAGATGGCGATGGCGATCGAACACTGGCGCCGGAAGCACGGACGCGATCTGCGCGGATGGATCGCGGTGGCGGGCGAATTCGAAGCGTTGTCCGCGCTCGCGACGTATAGCTTCGAGCATGAGAACGATCCGTTCCCTGAACTGCTGGACGCGGGCTCGGAATTTCAGGCCGAAGGTCTTGGCCATCCACTCATGCCGGAGACGTCCTTCGTGCGCAACGATGTCGCCCTCGGCAGCGGACCCCAACTGCTGGTCGTCAGCGGGTCCAACATGTCGGGCAAGAGCACGCTGCTGCGCTCGGTGGGGCTGAACACGGTACTGGCTTTAGCAGGTGCGCCGGTGCGCGCGCGGCGGCTGGTGCTATCGCCACTACAGACCGGCGCGTCGCTGCGTACGGTGGACTCGCTGCAAGACGGCCGCTCGCGCTTCTATGCGGAGATTACGCGCCTGCGCCAGATACTCGATCTCGCCGCTGGCGAGACGCCGGCGCTCTTTTTGATCGACGAATTGCTCAGTGGGACCAATTCGCACGACCGGCGCATCGGCGCGCAGGCGATCTTGACGGCGCTGCTCGACCGCGGCGCCATCGGAATGGTCACGACACACGACCTGGCGCTCGCTGAAATCGCACCTGCATTGGGCACGCGCGCCGTAAACGTGCACTTCGAAGACACGATCCTCCAAGGCAAACTGGTCTTCGACTACCAGTTGCGCCCCGGCGTAGTAGAGCACAGCAACGCGTTAGAGCTGATGCGCTCCGTCGGCCTAATAGAGTAATGGCGTACACACCGCGGGCGCATTCCGTCGTGGGGCAGGCTGTCAGCCTGCGGCGGGTTGCCAAACCCGCCTCGTCCGCCGCCGCACGATGCCCCGGGCTGACCGGCGCGGGTGGCCATTCCAGACCCGCTTCGCCCGCTGCAGAAAACGCTCGGCCTATAAGCCGTCGCGTAAGGTTTGGTTGCGGCTCGGCTGCTCTGTGGGGCCGGTTGTCAACCTGCGGCCGGTTGCCAACCGGCCCTCCCGCTCCGCAATCCGCAGAAGCGCCCCTAAACCTGCGCAGCGCTCTCCGCTCCCGCAACCCGCCGGATGCTCGCACCGGCGTGTTCGAGTTTGGCCGCGATTTTCTCGTACCCGCGATCGATGTGATACACGCGATCGATGGTCGTTTCGCCTTTCGCCACCAGCGCGGCAAGCACCAGCGATGCACTCGCTCGCAAATCCGAAGCGATCACCTGCGCGCCGCTCAACTCAGGCACACCCGCGACGATCGCTTGCCGTCCTTCGAGCCGGATATTCGCGCCCATGCGAGCGAGTTCCAGGGCGTGCATGAACCGGTTTTCGAAGATGGTCTCTGTAACGAACGTGATGCCATCGGCAAGCGTCATCAGCGCCATATACTGCGCCTGCAGGTCGGTCGCGAAGCCCGGATATTCTTCGGTGACGATGTCGGCAGCGCGCAGGCGGCCCGTGCAGCGCACGCGAACCGTGTTTTCGCCTTCCGTCACATCCGCCCCCGCCTGCTGCAATTTAATCGTGAGCGCGCGGACGTGCTCCGGCACGCAATTGCGGATGAGAACGTCGCCGCGCGTGATGGCGCCCGCGATCATGTAGGTGCCGGCTTCGATACGGTCCGGTATGATGGCGTGCTGCACGCCATGAAGCGACGCGACGCCCTGCACGTAGATAGTGGACGAGCCCGCGCCTTCGATGCGCGCGCCCATTTTGTTCAGCAGTTCCGCCAGGTCCACGACTTCCGGCTCGCGCGCGGCATTTTCGATGACGGTTTCGCCCTGGGCGAGAACGGCGGCCATGAGCACGTCTTCGGTGCCGGTGACGGTGATGCGATCGAAGTGGATAGGCGCGCCCTTCAGGCCGTGCGGCGCGCGCGCTTCGACATAACCGTGCTCGGTGTGAATGCTGGCGCCGAGCTGTTCGAGCGCGGCGACGTGCAGGTTGATCGGACGCGCGCCGATAGCGCATCCGCCGGGCATGGATACGCGCGCGCGGCCCGTTCGCGCCACCAGCGGTCCGAGCACCAGGCTCGAAGCGCGCATGGTCTTGACCAGTTCGTACGGCGCTTCGGGTTTCTCGATCTTGTCCGCCGAAACGATCACCTGGCTGCCGTTGATATCGACGATGGCGCCGGCCCAGGTCAACAACTTTTCCATGGTGCGGATGTCGCGCACTCGCGGAATGCGGCTGAGCTTCACGGGTTCTGCGGTGAGCAGGCAGGCCGCGAGCACAGGAAGGGCGGAGTTCTTCGCGCCGCTTACGGGTATTTCGCCTTGAAGCGGGCGCCCGCCGTGAATGATGAATTTGTCCATGTTAGGTACTGCTTTTTATGATGAGCCGGTGCTCGCGAGCGCCTCAGAAACTCGGCCGCGTGCCGCTTCGAGGCGCTGTTCCGCCTGTTGGCGCGGGAGATTCAGGCGCGCCATGACGATCGCTGCTTTCACGTTGCCGTTTGCCTTTTTGAGAAGGTCCGACGCGCGCTGGTAATCGATGCCGCCGGCTTCCGCGATGATGCGGGCGGCACGGTCGCGCAGCTTCTCGTTCTTGGGCTGCACGTTTACCATCAGATTGCCGTAAACGTGGCCCATGCGGATCATGGAGGCCGTGCTGAGCATATTCAAAACGAGCTTGGTCGCGGTGCCGGCGCGCATCCGCGTGGACCCGGCCAGAATCTCGGGGCCGGGCAGCGGCGTGATCGCTACGTCCACTATTTTCGCAAGCTCGGAATCGGGCGTGCAGCTAATTCCGACGGTGCGTGCACCGAGATCGCGCGCGGTGGCAATGGCGCCGAGCACATACGGGGTGCGGCCGCTTGCCGCGATTCCGCACAGCACGTCGGGTTCGCGAAAACCACGCGCGAGCAGATCGCGGCGGCCGAGTTCGGGATCGTCTTCCGAAACCTCGACGGAGCGGGACAGCGCGCCTTCGCCGCCGGCCATGATGCCTTGCACCATTTCGGGCGGAACATTGAAGGTCGGCGGGCATTCGGACGCGTCGAGCACCCCGAGTCGCCCGCTGGTCCCCGCGCCGATGTAAAAAAGCCGCCCGCCGTTTTCGAACGCGTTGACGATGATGTCGACCGCGCGTGCGATGTTCGGGATTTCCTTCGCCACCGAGGCGGCGACCTCCTGATCGGCGGCGTTAATGATCTCGAGGATTTCCCGCGTGGACCGGCGGTCAATGCCTCGCGAGGCCGGATTGACACTCTCGGTAAGCAGCTTTTCAAGCATGAGCGGTGGAAGAGAAATGGTAACAGCGACGCTCTTTATTTAAAGACGTTGCGCCGCAGCTCTTCGGGTTCGGAGTACAAGCGGCCGAGCATTTCGTAAACATGCACGACGGCGCGGCTGACCATACGCTCGCCCGCGCCGACTTCAACCCACGTGCTCGAGCTCGCCGCGCCGTAGCCGCCAAGCGACGCCATACGGATGGTCGGCAGATATCCGAAGTAGCCGTTCGTGTAACCGAGGAAGAACGTATCGGGCACCGGGCTGCGCTGGCGCCAGTCGATCTGAAAGTCGACGAAGGGCTCGCCGGGCATGGTCATCAGCGCGATGCGCTTGTCGATCAGGACCGTCGTGACGGGCAGTTCGAGGTTGGGCGTAATGCGGGAGACGTACAGGTCGTAAGCGTCGCCGAGAAAGCGTTTCAGGCCCGCGCGAAAGCCCTCCATGTTCCAGCGAATATGCATCGGCAGTTTCTCTTCGACCACCTGGATGGAGCTGTCCGCGGCGGGCTCGGTGCGAATCTTGCGCGCGACGCGAATAGCTTCCGTGGCAAGCGTTTCGCCCGTCCAATCGCGGCGGCCAATGGCATCCTGCTCGAGCGGGATAACGGCGTAGTAGGGGTTGATATCGCCCGGCGCGCCTTGCAGGAAGAAGGTCATAGCCTCGCCACCGAAGGCCTTGTCGACGGTGCGCTTCATGACGCCGGGATAATCGGCCGAGTATTGCAGGTTG
>JAICMB010000646.1 GCA_025929455.1 Bryobacteraceae bacterium
ATGTAATCGCCGGTCACAAGGTGCATCACGCGCAGGAAGGCTGCCGCAGGGACGTTGCACGTAAGGCAGCGAATGGTGCGCGTCTTCAGATCGATGACGAACGCGTCCCCGAAGCTCTTCGACATAAATGCGATACGCTGATTATCCGGAGAGATGTCGGCGCGCTCGCCGAAATGCGTCAGAACCTCGATATTGGCGGGGAGATGTTCGAGCGGATTGCCCTGCTTGCGTTGAGCGGTCAACGACACGACGCAGAAAAGCAATACGGCGATAAATTTCACAAGCGCACATGCTATCACGCGAGCGCGCGCGTTATTTATAGGACATGGCCAATCAAGCACCAGAACCATGGCTCCGCGGCTCCATCGACAACGTAAGCCCGCTGCTCGCGCCGGTGCTTTACGCGTTCCGGCAGGCGCGTGAAGACGTCGCGGCGGCAACCAACGGCCTCACGCCGGAGCAACTCTGGAGCCGTCCGCACGGAGCCGCCTCGATCGGTTATCACATCCGCCACATGGGCGGCGCCGCGCAACGATTGATGACGTACGTGCAAGGCCGGCAACTCAGCCCGGAGCAGTTTGCGGCGATCAAAAGCGAGCAGGAAACAGGCGCATCGCGCGAGGAATTGCTTGCCGGGTTGGACGATCAGTTCCGTGCGGCGGAAGCGGTGGTGCGTGGTCTCGATCCCGCGACGCTGGCCGAATCGCGCGAAGTCGGCCGCAAGCGGCTGCCATCGACGGTTGTCGGCCTGCTGACGCATATCGCCGAACACACCGCGCGCCACACTGGCCAAGCGGTTACGACCGCGAAGATGGTGCGTTCGCCGGACGCTTGATGCTAAGGATGAGCACGCCCGCGACCGTCGCAAAAACAATCAGGCCTACTACGGCGCTGCGATAATCGCCGGTAACGTCGGTCAACTTGCCGACGAGATACGGCCCGACGAATCCTCCGATATTGCCGATGCAATTAATCGCGCCAATGCTCGCCGCAGCCGCGGTGCCGGCCAGGAAAGCGGTCGGCAACGACCAGAATCCCGGCAGCCGCGCGTTGATGCCCATCATCGCGAGCGAGAATAGCGCGACGCCGGCAACGGCGGTGGCCGGCGCGAACAGCCAAGCCGCAAACGCAGCGGCGACGACGAAACACGGTGCTGCGGTGTGCCAGCGGCGTTCGCCGGTGCGGTCGGAACTCCAACCCATGAACACCATGGCCGGCCACGATGCGAGGAACGGTATCGCCGATATTAGCGCCACCGCGGCGGGCCCGAGCCCGGACAAGCGCTGGATCATTTTCGGCAAGAACAAACCGAATCCGTATTGCAGCACCGCGGTGCAGAAGTACGCGCCGGTCAAGAGCAGCACGTTGCGGTGCGTGAGCGCGCGCCACAGGCGCACGGGCGCAGCGGCGGCCTTGGCGCGTCGTTCGGCGTCGAGTTCGCGTTCGAGCCAGGCGCGTTCGTCTTCGGGCAGCCATGCGGCCTGGTGCGGGCGATCGGTGAGATAGAACAGCGTGACGACGCCCAGCGCGACCGCGGGCACCCCTTCCAGGATCAGCAACCAGCGCCAGCCGGAGTAACCGAACCAATGCACGTTCAGCAGCAACGCCGATAGAGGCGCGCCGAGCACCTGCGATAACGGAATGGCCGACATGAACGCGGCAATCGCGCGGGCGCGGTCCTCGGCGCGATACCAGTGTGTGAGATACACGATCACGCCGGGAAAGAATCCCGCCTCCGCGACGCCGAGCAGAAATCGCGCGCTGTAAAACTGCGGCGCTGTCGTCACCAGGCCTGTGAGCGCGGCCACGATTCCCCACGAGATCATGATCCGGGCGATCCATTTGCGCGCGCTCCACACCTCGACGAGAATGGTGCCCGGAATTTCGAGCAGCACGTAGCCCAGAAAGAAAATTCCGGAGCCGAAGCCAAACACGGTGTTCGAGAAATGCAGCTCGCGCGTCATTTCGAGGCCCGCGTAGCTGACGTTCACACGGTCGAGGAATGCGACCACGTAGAGCACGAACAGGAACGGCAGCAGCCGACGGTTGATGTGCCGCCGTGTGCGCGCCGCGAGTTCAGCCGCGGGCGTGGTGGCCGCTGGCGTCATTTGTGTTCACCTGCTGCAGTCAAGCCAACAAGAATACCAGCCGCTGCGCTGCTACACTCGGAGCAATGGATTTAGTTCGAATAATCGCGCAATTACGCCAGGAACGTGAGTCGTTAAATCAGGCGATTCTTATTCTGGAGCAGTTGCAGGGCGTGACCGTCGCTCCGCGGCGCGGGAGACCTCCGCGATGGCTGCAGCAGGCGCGCGAGGCGAACCTGATCGATGAAGCGGGAGCCGTGGTGGGTGGCAAACGCGGCAAAAAGCGCTCGGTCAGCGCGGCTACGCGCCGCAAGATGGCGGAAGCGCAGCGACGGCGCTGGGCACAGCGGAGCGAAGCGAAACCGGCTTCGAAAGCTGCCGCGGCGACAGAGACGGCGGGGTCCTCCTAGACCGCGTCGTGACGGTCGGGCGCGCACCGCGCCTGTGTTATATTTGAAGCGAAATTGCCGTCCACGTGGGCCTGTGGCGCAGTTGGGAGCGCGCTTCCATGGCATGGAAGAGGTCGAGAGTTC